>DASUBK010000435.1:0-13461 GCA_035763305.1 Terriglobales bacterium
CCTCGGCATCGGCGCCAACACCGCCATCTTCACCGTGATCGATGCCGTGATGCTGCGCATGCTGCCCGTCGACCATCCCGAGCAACTGGTCGCCATCGGCGATGCCTCGCGCGTCGGCAGTTGGTCCAACGGCACGCCCCGCACCGACAGCCTTTCCTATCCGCTGTATCGCGAGATTCGCGACCACAACCAGTCCTTCTCTTCGGTGATGGCCGCCTTGCGTCCGGAGCAGATGGAGATGGCCATTGACGGCGGCGGCGCCGAGAAGGCCGGCGGCCGTATCGTCACCGGCGATTACTTTCAGACCCTCGGCGTGCAGCCTCTCATCGGCCGCACCTTCACCGGCGACGAAGACCGTGTCCCCGGCGGCGATCCCTACCTGGTGATCAGCTACGGCTACTGGCAGCGGCGCTTTTCCGGCGATCCCTCGGTCATCGGCCGCACCGTGCGCGTGCGGAATTTCCCCTTCACCATCATCGGCGTGGCGCCGCCGTCCTTCTTTGGCGACGTGGTAGGCAGCCGCCCCGACTTCTGGGCGCCCATGATGATGGAGCCCACGCTGATGCCGGGCCGCGATTTCCTGGAGACGCCCAACACTTCGGCGCTGCTGCTGATCGGCCGCCTCAAGCCTGGCGTGACCCTCGCCCAGGCGCGTGAGGACGTCAACGCCATCGTGCGTCGCGCCCTGACCGAAACTTTGGCCGCCAGGCTCTCCGCCGACGACCGCGACGCCATCAGCAAGGGCCTGGTGAAACTGCAGGTCCCGGTTACTCCGGGCGGGCATGGCCTGTCGCGCCTGCGCGCCGAGTTCTCCGCGCCTCTTCTGCTGCTGATGGGCATGGTGGCGTTGGTTTTGCTGGTGGCGTGCGTCAATGTCGCCAACCTGCTCCTGGCTCGTTCCACCCTGCGCCAGCGCGAAATTGCCGTTCGCCTCGCCATCGGCGCCGCGCCGGGTCGCGTGGTCCGCCAGCTTCTGACCGAATCCATTCTTCTGGCCACCGTCGGCGGCGCGATGGGAATCGTCTTTGCCCAGTGGGGAGCCGCCGCGCTCGTCGATCTGACCAATCGCCGCGGCAGCCTTACCAGCCCCCTGGTCCTGGGAATTGACTGGCGCGTGCTCGCCTTCACTGCCGTGGTCTGCCTGGTGGCGGCGGTGGTGTTCGGCCTGCTCCCAGCGCTTCGTTTTCGTAAGGTGAACCTCGCTCCCGCACTGAAAGAGGGCGGCCGCGACGCCGCCGGCGGGGCGCGCAAGAACCGCGCCGGCCGGGTGCTGATCAGTTCGCAAATCGCTCTGGCCGTGCTGGTGCTGATGGCCGCCGGCCTGCTGGTGCGCAGCCTGCGTAACCTGCAGGATTCCGATCTTGGCTACAGCCGCGATCGCCTTCTCCTCGCCCGCGTCGATCCCATCGCCAGCGGCTACAAGACCAACGCTGCCGCCCTGGAAGTCGATCGCCAGGTGCTGGAGCGCCTCAAATCGCTGCCCGGCGTGAAGGCTGCCACCATGTCGGTCAACGGGCTCTACAGCGGCACGGAATCCGCCGACGCCTTCACCATCGAAGGCTTCACTCCCGGCAAACAGGAGGACAGCATCGCCTATGACGATGACATCGGACCCGACTATTTCAGCACCATCGGCGTCCCCATCATCCTCGGGCGCGAGATCAACCAGCAGGACTACGCCTCGGCCGCGCGCGTTGCCGTCGTCAACGAGACCTTCGCCAAGTTCTATTTCGGCGGGCGCAATCCCATCGGCCACAAGGTGACCCTGCAGGACTCGGATCACCCCAACGCGCCGCCCTTCGACATCATCGGCGTCTGCAAGGACGTACGCGACCACAGCATCCGCGCCGCGGTGGATCGGCGTATCTACATTCCCTTGACCACCGAACAGTTTGCCGCGCGCCAGGCGCCCAACTACGAGGTGCGCGCCGTCGGCAACCCTGCGGCGCTGGTCAACGAGGTCCGCAAGGCGATTCTCGACCTCGATCCCAACCTGGTGGTCAACAATGTCTCCACTGCCGACGAGCTGGTCGAAGACACCCTGACCACGCAGATTCTGGTGGCGCGGCTGTCCTCGTTCTTCGGCCTGCTGGTGCTGGCGCTGATCTGCGTCGGCCTGTATGGAACCATGTCGTACAGTGTCGTGGGCCGTACCCGCGAGATCGGGGTGCGCATGGCGCTGGGCGCTCGCCGCCCCGCGGTCATCTGGATGGTGGCGCGCGAGGCCTGCATCATGCTGGCGGTCGGCATCGCCGTGGGGATTCCCCTCGGCATCGCCACCAGCACCGCCTTCAAGGCGATGCTGTTCGACGTCAGCAAGGCGGACCCGCTATCCATCGCCGCCGCGGTACTGACGCTGATCGTCATCGCGATCGCCGCGGCCGTGATTCCCGCCCGCCGCGCCACCCATGTCGATCCCATGGTGGCCCTGCGCTACGAGTAATTGCGCTGGAGCGCACGCGCCCTCGCGTGCGCCATGAAGGAACGGTAGGCCCCGCCGCCCTCGCCGGGGCAGTCGCATGCAGGACCCAAATGCACGCTGCCGCACGCGCCCTCGCCCGCGGCAGCAACTAACGCCACCTGACGACGCCTATTTCAGCTTGTCCGCGACCTTCTTCGCCTCTTCCTGCAACCCCGCGGCCGGCACCACGTAATCGAGGCTCATGCTGTCGAGCATGAACTGCGTGTTGCCCACGCGCCCGACCACCGAGCCAACGCCAACCTTACCGTTCTTGGTGGCGCCTGTGGACCAGGCTTCGTCGCCGATGCCCGGCAGAGATTTGGTGTTCTTCTGGTCGGCTTGCAGGTGCCGTACCTCTTTCAGTTGCCTCCAGGCGATGTCCTCCTGCGCTGAGGTCGCGTGGGGATCCACGGTCAGCGTCAGCGAGGCGCCGCCCACGCTCTTGGAGGTCGTCGCCTCGTACATGCAGATGCCCGGCTTGGTGTTGTGCACCGCGGACGGCTGCACTGGTCCGCCCAGCAATTTCTCCGCATCCGCTGCCGGAAACAGGTCGCACGCCTTGGGACCGGAATAGGCTTCTTCTGCCGGTTGTGCGGGCTGCGCCGCCGCCGCCGGCTGCGTGGCGGTGGCACTCTCGTCCTTCTTGCTGCTGCAGGCGAACAACAACACCGCGGCCGCAATTCCGATCAGCGCGCGCTTCCAGGTCACTGGGTGTCTCCTAGGTTGATTTGCACTGCGGGCCGGAAAGGAAATCTACAACAACGAAGTGGTTGGATGCACCGAGGCTTTCACCACGACTCACTCGCATCGACAAATTTGTCCCCGCCATTAACGTTGGGTAGGCCCCGGCGCCCTCGCCGGGGCGGTCGCATGCAGGACCCGAACGCACGCAGCCGCGGGCGCCTCGCCCGCGGCTGGCAACTGGAAACTGGAAACTTGAATTTTGAAACTTCTTACCTCTCGGCGGCCAGCGCCTCGCCCGCTGGTGCCGCCACCTCCGCTGCCTTTCCCAACCCAAACACCCGCCGCGCTGTCTCTCCCGCAAAAGCGCGCAGGATCGTTTGGGCGACCGGCAATCGCTCCAGCTGTTCCACGCCTTCTTTCCACTTGCACCCTTCGCTGCCCCACAGCAGCCGCTCCGCGGCCGGGCCGCAGAACACCTCCGCCGCCATCCGCGTGTCGTCCAGCAGCGCGGCCGGCAGGACGAAATATGTGTTCTCCGCCTGGGTCGCGACCTGCTCCAGCAGGGCGCGGCTCGGCCACCAGCGCAGCGTCGCCACCAGCGTCAACTCAGGAAAATCGTCGGAGACGTGCAGCAGGTCGGCGAACGTGGTCGGATGCGGCGTCGCCACTCCCCAGTCGGCGCCGAACTGCACCATCACCGGCCAACCCAACTCGTTCGCCTTGCCGTAAAGGGGGTAAACACGATTGTCGGTCAGCGCCAGCCGAAAATTCTCCGCGTTGAGGTAAGCGCCGCGAAATCCTCCGCCGGCTGCTGCCTCTTCCAACTTGCCGACGCTCTCGCCGATGGCGAACGGGTTATAACCGGCCAGCCCGGCGAATCGCCCTGGCGCAGTTCGCACCAGTTGCAGCACGTCGTCGTCGCGGGTGTTGATGCACATCCACTGCCGCTCGCACGACCAGCGCCGGCACTGCGTCACCAGCGCCTGCCGCACCCCGGCGCCTTCCATCTCCGCCAACAGCTCAGCCGCGGAGGCATGACATCGCAGGCTTTTCAGATCTCTTGTTGGAGGCCGGTCGACCCCGACCGGCGCGACGCCGGCCGGCTCTGCGTCAGCCGTCCAGGGATCGAATAGACAATCGATGATTACCAGGCCCGCTGACACCAAGCACCTCCGGCGCTGGCTTCGAGCCTAGCCCGACTCCGCACCTCGCACGGTGAGACAGATCACGATTGCTTGTGACGAACAGGGAAGGCGGCTGCGCCGCCGGGTGGGCTTACTCTTCCAGCCGCAGGGGATGTTCGGCCGCCGGCCGGCAGCAGATGCCGTAGGCCTGCCATAGCTTGAACCACGGGCTGTGGGCGAGGCGCTCGTCGTGCCTGCGGTTGGCTGCCTGGACGTCGCTGGCGGTGGGCGGGCGGGTGTCGGCCAGCGCGAAGGTGCGCTCCAGCAACTCGATCTCGGCGATGGTCCGCTCGGCGTCCACGGCCCTTTCAATATCCGACAAGCGCGTGGCCGCCGTCAACCGCACCCGCCCTGCCAGGCCCCCGGTGAGACCCGTCACAAGTCGTTGTGACTAGTGTCACTGTTCGCCCCCGCCAAGGGGACGAGGATGGAACAGGCTGAAGCGATTCATCGTCCGGCACTTATCCGACCGACAAAAAACGCCGCCTGCCAGGCGCGCTAGCCGCCGCAAAGAGGAGAGGGAATCGTGGCAACGATACTAGACAAGAAGGTCAACAAAGAAGATTTGCAGAGCAAGGCGCCCGAGTTCCCGGGCATCACCTCCACCACCGACGGCTCGGGCGCCGTCGTCTGGGTCGAATCCGCCATCTGCCAGGGCGCCTGTGCCTATCCCATCACCCCGTCAACCCCGATGGGCGATGGTTTTGCCGTCGAGTATTCGAACGGCAAGAAGAACCTCTGGGACGAGCCCATCCAGTTCCTCGAGCCGGAATCCGAGCACAGCTCCGCCTCCGCCTGCGAAGGCTTCGCCGTCGCCGGCGGCCGCGTCTCCAATTTCACCTCCGGCCAGGGCCTCATCCTGATGAAGGAAGTGCTGTACGTGATCAGCGGTAAGCGCCTGCCGGTGGTCTTCCACATCGGCGCCCGCGCCTTGACTTCGCACTCGCTCAACGTGCATGCCGGCCACGACGACGTGATGGGCGTCGCCGACGTGGGCTGGGGAATCCTTTTCGGCCGCAACGCCCAGGAAGCCGCCGACCTCGCTCTCATCGCCCGCCGCGCCGCCGAAGACTCCGAAACCCCCTTCATGAATTGCCAGGACGGCTTCCTCACTACCCACACGCTGGAAACCATCCAGCTCCCCGAGCCGGAGTTCATGAAGGCTTACATCGGGTCCCCGTTCGCCCGCCTGCGCAAGCTCTTCGATCCCGCCAAGCCCATCCTCAGCGGCTGCGTTCAGAACCAGGACAGCTACATGAAGGGCAAGGTCGCGCAACGATACTTCTACGATCGCGTGGCCCCGGCACTGGCCAAGGCCATGACCGAGTTCGGCGAAGCCACCGGCCGCGACTACGGCTTCATCCGCCCCTACCAGATGCGCGACGCCGAGTACGCCCTCATCGGCATGGGCTCCATGATGGACACCGCCGAAGCCACGGTGGATTACCTGCGCTCCAAGGGCATGAAGATCGGAGCCATCACCATCGTCAGCTTCCGCCCCTTCCCCGCCTGGGAACTGGCTCTGGCGCTGCAGCACGTCAAGGCCGCCGCCGTCATCGAGCGCTGCGACGTGCCGCTGATGGAATCCAACCCGCTGACGGTCGAGATCAAGGCCGCTCTTGCCGATGCCCACATGGGCACCAGCCACGATCGCGTGCCGCACATCCCCGAGATTTACTCCGGCGTCGCCGGTCTCGGCGGGCGTGACCTGCGTCCCGGCCACCTGGTCGCCGCCGCCGAGAACATGGTGCACGGCGGCAAGCGCTTCTTCGTTCTCGGCGTCAAGCACAACGATTCGGTCGAGGTGAAGATCGATCCCGACGTCCGCCCCCGCGGCGCCTTCTCCCTGCGCGGCCACTCCGTCGGCGGCTTCGGCTCCGTCACGACGAACAAAGTTATCGCCTCCGTGGCCAGCGATCTGTTCAAGCTGTACGCGCAAGCCTTCCCCAAGTACGGTTCGGAGAAAAAAGGCCTGCCGACGAACTACTACCTGACCCTGGCGCCGGAGCCCATTCGCCTGCACGCCGAACTGACCACCGTCGAGTTCGCCGCCATCCAGGACCAGAACGCCTTCCTCAGCGGCGATCCGCTGGACGGCCTGGCGCCGGGCGGCACCATCTACCTGCAATCCAACCTGCCGCCCGACAAAGTCTGGGACAGCCTGCCGATGGCCGCGCGGCAGAAAATTCGCGAGCGCAACCTGAAGCTCTATGCCCTCGACGCGCAAAAGATCGCGCGCGAGTGCTCCAGCCGCGCCGACCTTGAGATCCGCATGCAGGGAATTGTGCTGCTGGGCGCCTTCCTGCGGCTTACGCCCTTCGCCGAGCGCGCCGGCCTCGACAAGGGCCACCTCTTCGGCTCGCTGGAAAAGACGCTGACCAAGTACTTCGGCAAGAAGGGCGGCCGCGTCGTCGAGGACAATCTCAAGGCCGCCGAGCGCGGTTACTCCGAGGTGGAGTGGATCGTGCCTCCCTGCGAGGATGCCGAGCAGAAGAAGACCGCTTCCAGCCGCTACCTGCCGCCGGTTCTGCCCAGCGCGCAGCCCGACGTGGTGGAAGCCAATTTCTGCGAGCACGTCATCGGCACCTACGGCCGCGGTCGCGAGCCGGATCTCGCCGCCGACGAGTTCGTGGCCCGCAGCCTGATGCCGGCATCCAGCGCCGTGCGCCGCAGCTTCCGCACCCTGGCGCCGGACATTCCCGAGCTGACGCCCGCCGCCTGCGTGGGCTGCATGGAGTGCGTCAACGCCTGCCCCGACACCGCCATCCTCGGCAAGGTCGCGCTCGCCGAGCAGATTGACGAACAGCTGGCCAAAATCGAGCAGGCCACCATCCGCGAGGACCTGCGCGCGCAGTTCGTGCAGACCTCCAAGTACTTCACCATCCCGGAGAAGAAGGGCGAGCAGGGCGGCCTGTTCAGCATCTTCGTCGATCCCGACAAGTGCAAGGGCTGCGGCGAGTGCGTGGTCGCCTGCGGCTCCCACAAGGCCCTGGCCATGGTCCCCAAGAACGGCAACGTATCGCGCTACGACCGTTTAATGGACCTCTACCACCACCTGCCGGAGACCCCGCAGCGCTTCCTCAACGAAAAGGCTCTGGGCGACATGATGCTCGCCTCCAGCCGCTCGCTGCTCTTCGCCGGCGGCGCCGGATCCTGCATGGGATGCGGCGAAGCCACCGCCATCCGCCTCATGCTGGCCGCCACCGGCTTCGTCCACGGTCCCGACAAGCTCGGCATCGTCGGCGCCACCGGCTGCAACTCCGTCTACGGCTCCACCTATCCCTTCAATCCCTACTCGGTGCCCTGGACCAACTCGCTGTTCGAGAACGCGCCCGCCGACGCCATGGGAATCCGGCTGCGCTGGGACCAGGAAGGCCACCACGACTACCGCCTCTGGGTCCTCGGCGGCGACGGCGCCATGTACGACATCGGCTTCCAGTCGCTCTCCCGCATGCTGATGTCCGGCATGGACATCAAGGTCCTCGTCCTCGATACCCAGGTCTACTCCAACACCGGCGGCCAAAGCTCCACTTCCACTTTCACCTCGCAGGACGCCAAGATGTCGAACGTAGGCAAGGCGCAGCCGGGGAAGAAGGAGCATCGCAAGGAGCTCGCCCAGATCCTGATGATGCACGGCAACGCCTTCATCGCCCAGGTCACCGCCGCCCACACCAATCACTTCTATAAGGCGGTGATGGCCGCCAACGAGTACCCCGGCCCGGCGGTGCTCATCGCCTACACCACCTGCCAGCCCGAGCACGGCGTCGCCGACGACCGCTCTCTCCTCCAGGAGAAGCTGGCCGTCGAATCCCGCGCCTTCCCGCTGATGATCTACGATCCGCGCAAGGGCGAGAAGCTGCGCGAGCGCCTCTCCCTCGCCGGAAATCCCGCTCTCAAAGAGGATTGGTACCTCGATCCGCGCAGCAACCAGCCGGTGGACTTCGTCAGCTTCGCCAAGACTGAGGGCCGCTTCGCCCGCCACTTCGACGCCGACGGCCACGCCGACCAGTTCCTCCTCGCCGCCCAGCAGGATCGCCTGGAGAACTGGCGCCGCCTCCAGGAGTTGGCGGGATTGCGATAGCCCTGTCGCCGGTCGATAGTCGTTCGTCGGTGGCCGTTAGCGGGTCGCTGGTCGGTTGCCGTTCCGCCTGCTAACGACGAACGACTACCGACGAACGACGCTGTTTGCAGATAGTTATTCGCCCTGGGAACTCCGCCCAAATCGGAACCGGACGAATCACGGAAATCTGCCTGCCATGGGGCGCAACTGCGCGTCATCCCTTCCCCGCTCGATGGTGCTAGCGTGGCCTCATGCCTGCCCGCAGCGAAGTCGCAGGGGCCTGCCCTGAGCGCGTCGCAGGAGCTGCCGCACCGCACCCGCCCCCGACTGACTCCCACGCTGCTGGAGGCCGGTCGACCTCGACCGGCTCGACCCCGACCGGCTCGACTCCCGGCCGCCCTCCGCTCATCGAGATTTTCGCTCTCACCTGCACCCTCGCCTGCTCGTCCCTGGGCGCGCTGGGAATCGTCGCCTGGCACGCCGCTTGGCCGCGCCTCCTCACCTGGCAGCCGGGATACGTCGCGCTGCACTACAACACCGCCATCTTGCTGTTGCTGGCCGGAGCGTCGCTCGCCGCCGCCCTGCGCGGCCGGCGCTCCCTCGCCGCCGGCTTGTCGTTGCTGGTGACCGTCTTCGCCGCCGCCATCGCCGTCAACGAAGTCTTCTCCCTGCAACTGGGGCTCAATTCCGCACTCTTCCCGGTGACCTTGGCCGCGCCCGTCATCGCCACCACCCGCGTCGCTCCCAATACCGCCGTGGCCCTGCTTCTCGCCGGCCTCGCAATCTTCTTTCTCACCCACGCTCTGGGAGGCCGGTCGACCTCGACCGGCACGACCTCGACCCGCACCCACTCCCTCTGCCCCGCCGCCGCCATGGGCGTGGTCGTCACCGTGATCGCCGCCACCGCCCTGTTCGGCTACGCCTTCTCCTTCACCGGCGCCTACCGCTGGCGCCAGTACACCGCCATGTCCATCCCCGCCGCCGTGGCGCTCGCTCTGCTCGGCCCCGGCCTCCTCGCTGCCGCCCGCCTTCCCCTGCTCCGCCGCGGCCGCCCTGCACCGGCGCTGTTTCTCACCATCCTCGCCGTTGCCTTGCCCACCGCCGCCTTGCTGCTGTGGCAGGCTCTGGACTGGCAGCGTGACCTGTCGCGCTCCCCCGGCTTCTTGCCCGAGATCGTGCTCCTCGTCTCCCTGCTCCTCTCGACCCTCGCCCTGCTCTCTCTCTGGCTCGCCCAGGTGGCGCGCCGGCGTCGTCAGGCCCTGGAAGCCTCCCAGCAATCCCTGCTCGCCGAGCGCCGGCGCCTCCACACTGTCCTCGACATGCTCCCCGCCTACGTCATCCTCCTCTCCCCCGACTACCGCGTTCCTTTCGCCAACAAGTTCTTCGAAGAGCGCTTCGGCAAGTCCGAGGGGCGCCGCTGCTACGACTACCTCTTCCAGCGCGACTCTCCCTGTGAGAACTGCGAGAGCTACACGGTAGCCAAAACTCGCGCCTACCATCACTGGCAATGGCTCGGCCCCGACGGCCGCAACTACGACATCCACGACTTCCCCTTTACCGACCACGACGGCTCGCCCCTCATCATGGAGGTCGGCCTCGACGTCACCGAGCAAAAGCAATCGGAGAGCAGGCTGCGCGCCGGCGAGCAGCGCTATCGTTCCCTCGCCATCGCCACCGCCCAGGTGGTGTGGAACACCGACGCGCAGGGGTTGGTGCGCGGCCCCATGCCGTCGTGGACCGAGTTCACCGGCCAGACGACGGAGCAGTACCAGGGCTGGGGCTGGCTGGACGCCGTCCATCCCGGCGACCGGCAACGCACCGCGCAGTTGTGGAAGAACGCCACCGCCACCCGCAGCTTCTACGAGATCGAGTACCGCATGCGCCGCCACGACGGCCAGTATCGCGACATGTGGGTGCGCGGCGTCCCGGTGCTGCATGACGACGGCAGCGTCCGCGAGTGGGTGGGCGCCTGCACCGACGTCACCCAGCGCAAGCTCGCCGCCGAGGCCCTCCGTCGCTCCCAGCAGAGAATGCAACTCCACGTCCAGCGCACGCCCCTGGCGGTCATCGAGTGGAACACCAGTTTCCAGGTGGTGGAGTGGAATCCCGGGGCGGAGGCCATGTTCGGCTACTCCCGCGAAGAAATGCTCGGCCGGACGGCCCGGACCCTGTTGCCGGAAGCGCAATGGGGGCCGGTGGAGCAGGTATTGCGCGACCTGGCTGCCAACCGCGGCGGCCTGCGCAGCAGCAACCCCAACCTGACCCGCGATGGCCGCATCATCGAATGCGAGTGGTACAACACCCCGCTGATCAACGAGGCGGGCGAGGTGATCGGGATTGCCTCCCTGGCCCAGGACATCACCGAGCGCAAGCGCATGCAAGAGGCGCTGGCGCGGGAGCGGGAACGCTTCCTCTCTGTGCTCGACCACTTGCCGGTGATGGTCTGCCTGCTCACCCCGGACTATCACACTGCCTTCGCCAATCGCGCTTTTCGCCAGGCGTTCGGCGAATCGCAAGGGCGGCACTGCTACGAATACTGCTATGGCCAGAGCAAGCCCTGCGAGTTCTGCCAAGCCTACCGCGCCATGGAGACCGGCCGGCCCCACGACTGGGAGAGCACGACTCCCAAGGGCATGCGAATCCATTCCTTCGATTTTCCTTTTACCGATACCGACGGCGCAGCCTTGATCCTGGAGATGAACCTCGACGTGACCGAGCAGCGCGCGGCGGAAGAGAAGCTCAAGCAATACGCCGCCGAACTGGAACGCAGCAACGCCGAGCTCCAGGACTTCGCCTCCATCGCCTCGCACGATTTGCAGGAACCCTTGCGCAAGGTGCTGGCCTTCGGCGACCGCCTGCACGAGCACTGCGGCCCCGCGCTGGATGAAACCGGGCAGGACTACCTCCGCCGCATGCAAAACGCCGCCGGACGCATGTCGCAGCTGATCGAATCCCTGCTGCAATACTCGCGCGTCACCAGCCGCGCCCAGCCGTTCGAGCGCGTGGACCTCGCCCAGCTCATGTTCGAGGTGGTCGGAGACCTGGAGCAGCGCATCGGCGAAACCGGGGCCAAGTTGCGCTGGGACGTGCTCCCCATCGTCGCCGCCGACCGCACCCAGATGCGGCAGGTGCTGCAAAACCTCCTCTCCAACGCGCTCAAGTTCCAGCCGCCGGGGCAGAAACCGGAAATCGCGGTGAGCGCCAGGCGCCTGCCCCCTGACGCCCGTCGAGGGTCGGGATTGACGGCTTCCGAGCCCGGCTCACCCCAAAGCCGCGAGCCGGCCGCCGCCAGTTGCTGGGAGATCGGCATTCACGACAACGGCATCGGCTTCGAGCAGCAGTATGCCGACCGCATCTTCCGCCCCTTCCAGCGCCTGCATGGGCGGCAGCAATACGCCGGCAGCGGCATGGGCCTGGCCATCTGCCGCAAGATCGTGCAACGCCACGGAGGAACGCTGGCCGTGCATAGTGAGCCCGGCGCCGGCAGCACCTTCGTCATCACCCTTCCGGCTCACGCAACAGAAAGGAGCCAGCCATGCTCCGCGGACAAGAGTGCCTCATCCTCGTCGCCGAAGATGACGACGACGATTACCTGCTCACCGAGCAGGCCCTGAAAGAGGAGCATCTGCTCAATCCCATCCAGCGCGTGGTGGACGGCGCGGAACTCCTCGACTACCTGCGCCATGAGGGCCGCTACAGCGGCCGGCCCCAACATCCCAATCCCTCGCTCATCCTGCTCGACCTCAATATGCCCCGCAAGGACGGGCGCGAGGCCCTGCGCGAGATCAAGTCCGACGAAAAGCTCCGCCGCTGTCCCGTGGTGGTGCTCACTACCTCCCGCTCCGATGAGGACGTGGTCCGCTCCTACCAGTTGGGCGTCAATTCCTTCATCACCAAGCCCGTCACCTTCCAGGGCTTGGTCGAGGCGGTGCGTCTCCTCGGCCACTACTGGTTCGACCTGGTCGAGTTGCCGAGTTAGGACCATGAGTGATTGGGTGATTTCGTGATTGAACTGGAATCAAACCTCGCCGGCGCTGGTAACGCTAGTCCAATCACCAAATCACCAAATCGCCAAATCACCCAATCGCCCCATGATCCTGAGGGTTGCTTCATGAACCACGAGCTGCGAATCCTGGTGGTCGAAGATGACGACGACGACTTTCTGCTCCTCGACCAGATGCTCAAAAAGCATCCCCAGCCGACCCGCGTGGACCGCGCCGCGTCGGTCGAAGATGCCCTGCAGTTCACCGCCCGCCGGCCTTACGACCTCTTTCTTCTCGACTACCGCCTCGGCGCCCTCACCGGCCTCGACCTCATGCAGCGCTTCAAGGACTTGCAGCTCTCCTCTCCCGTCATCTTTCTAACCGGCCAGGGTGACGAAGATGTCGCCGTAGCCGCCATGAAGGCCGGCGCCACCGACTACCTCGCCAAGTCCAAGCTCACCCAGCCCGCCCTTTCCCGCGCCATCTCCTATGCCCATTCCCTGCAGCAAAAGGAAGACGCCATCCGCCAGGTCCAGCGCGAGATCCAGGCCCGCGAGCGCCGCTTCCGCGCCCTGGTGGAAAACTCCTCCGACGCCATCACCCTGCGCGACGCCTCCCGCCGCGTTTTCTACGCCAGCCCCTCCTGTCACAGCGTGCTGGGATACGCTCCCGAGGAACTGATGGGACCGCACGGCGAGAAATTCTCCCACCCCGACGACCGCCAGGCCCTCGCTGAGGCCCACACCCTCTCCCTCGCCCGCCCCGGCCTGCCCGTCAACGTCGAGTACCGCTGGCGCCAGAAAGACGGCAGCTGGCGCTGCATCGAGGCCACCGGCGTCAACCGCCTCGACGATGCCGACGTCCGCGCCCTCGTCGTTCATCACCGCGACGTCAGCCAGCGCAAGCGCGCCGAGAATGCCGTCAAGCTCAACGAACGCCGCCTGGAGGCCCTGCTGGAGCTCAACCGCATGAACGCCTCCTCCGAGGAGGAGATCACCAGCTTCGCGCTGGAGCAGGGCATCGGACTCACCGGCAGCCGCTACGGCTACGTCGGCTTCGTCGACGAGTGCGAAGAGTCGGTCGTCAAGC
>DASUBK010000436.1:0-3783 GCA_035763305.1 Terriglobales bacterium
ACAGTAAACAGGAAGAAGTTCCGGCACTCAACGGCGGAAAGGCTATTTTCGCATCCTGTGCCGGAGAACTGGAACCACAGCCTGCCCCCGCCAATCGCAAACACAAATCGCAACGCGAACCACGCCGCAGGAAGCGTCCACGCCCAGGTCGTCGAACTGCTTCGCCATGTTCTCCACATCCCTACGCCCGACAGAGCCGCGCAGACTATGCTCAAGGCCCATTCCCGCTGAACGACACCCACAATTGAATGCGTTGGAATGAGCCGAACGATTGCCCTTTCGGCTATCGCGCTACCGATGAGGGCGACGACGACGTTGACCAACAGGAGGGCACAAAACTTGAGGACTCGTGGCATCGCAATCGGATCTTCAGCGTGATGCGGGCGCTCAATTGTTGTGAGCAGAAGTTATCACAAGTTGGGCAGTTTGCACCGGCAGGGGTGCAAGGTGCTAGTCGTCCTCAGATTCGATGGGGGGCTCAACAGCCGCAGCGCCGTGTTTGGGTGCGGGCTTGGTATAAGAGTGGCGAGGCTGCAGCCGTCCTGCCGCCCGCGGTTGCGCCTTGGCGGTGCGCTAGAATGAAGAATTCAGCTCCCGCGCAGGTCTCGATCATGCTCACTGGCTCGCAAATCCGCCGCAAGTTCCTCGACTATTTCCTCCAGCACGGCCACAAGGAGGTCCACTCCTCCTCGCTGGTGCCCGCCAACGATCCCACCTTGCTGTTCACCAACGCGGGCATGAACCAGTTCAAAGACGTCTTCCTCGGCCTGGAGAAGCGCGCCTACAACCGCGCCACCACCTCGCAGAAATGCGTGCGCGCCGGCGGCAAGCACAACGACCTGGAGAACGTCGGCTTCACCAACCGCCACCACACCTTCTTCGAGATGCTGGGAAACTTCTCCTTCGGCGACTACTTCAAGCGCGACGCGGTCAAATTCGCCTGGGAGCTGTGCACCTCGCCGCAGTGGTTCGGCATTCCCGCCGACAAGCTGTACGCCACCATCTTCAAGGGCGAAGGCTCGGTGCCGCGCGATGCCGAGGCGTACGGCTACTGGCTGGAGGTCGGCGTTCCCAGGGAGCGCATCTACGAGTTCGGCCTCAAGGACAACTTCTGGCAGATGGGCGACACCGGCCCTTGCGGGCCCTGCTCCGAGCTGCATTACGACATGGGACCGGCTGCCTCGAGCGAGGGCCACAAGGACTGCGAGTTCGGTTGCGAGTGCGGCCGCTACGTCGAGATCTGGAACCTGGTGTTCATGCAGTTCGATCGCGACGCTGCCGGCGTGCTCAACCCGCTGCCCAAGCCCTCCATTGACACCGGCATGGGCCTGGAGCGCATCGCCGCGGTCATGCAGGGCAAGTTCAGCAACTACGACACCGACCTGTTCACGCCGCTCATCAAGCGCGCGGCGCAGTTGTGCGGCGTCTCGCTCAGCGATGAAGACGCGGTGGAGCGCGAGTCGTCGGGCAAGCAGGCGGCGTCGCTGCGGGTCATCGCCGACCACGCCCGCGCGACTACCTTCCTCATCTCCGACGGCGTGCTGCCGGCCAACGAAGGCCGCGGCTACGTGCTGCGCAAGATCATGCGCCGTGCCATCCGCCATGGGCGCCTGCTGGGACAGTCGAAGCCCTTCCTCTACCAGATGGTCTTCGCGGTGCGCGACCTGATGCAGGACGCCTATCCCGAACTGGTGGAGAGCGCCGAGCGCGTGGCCAAGGTGGTCGAGGCGGAGGAGACCCGCTTCGCGCACGTGATGGACGTGGGCCTCAAGCGCCTGGAGGAAGACCTGGCGCCGCTGGTGGCAGTGAAGAAGCAGCATGCGGAATCGCGCGCCATGTACTCGGGCGAAAAGGCGTTCAAGCTCTACGACACCTTCGGCCTGCCGCTGGACTTCATCGTCGACGCCTGCCGCGACGTCGGCGTCTCCTTCGACCAGGCGGGCTTCGACCACGCTATGAGCGAGCAGCGCACCCGCGCCCAGGCCTCGTGGAAGGGCGCGGCCAAGCAGACCGCGAACCCCGCCTACACTTCGCTGGCGAAGACGGTGTTCGAAGGCTACAAGCAGAGCGAGTCGACCGGTTGCGAGGTAATCGCGCTGATGCGCAACGGCGCCGGCGTGCAGGAACTCAAGCGCGGCGAGCAGGGCGAGGTCATCCTCGACCACACGCCCTTCTACGCCGAGGCCGGCGGCCAGGTGGGCGATCGCGGCTGGCTGTACACCCCGGGCAAAACCGCGGTCGTTGCCGAGGTCGAGAGCTGCTATTACCCGGTGCAAGGCGTGCGCGCGCACAAGGTCGTCGCGCGCGAGGACCTGCGGGTCGGCGACCGCGTGGACGCGGTGGTCTCTCTCGACATCCGGCAGGCCACCACCCGCAATCACACCGGCACGCACCTGCTGCACGCGGCGCTGCGCGAGGTCCTGGGCAAGCACGTCAAGCAGGCGGGCTCGCTGGTCTCGCCGGGACGGCTGCGCTTTGACTTCTCCCACTTCACCGCCATCGAAGACGAGGAGATGCAGGACATCGAGGACATCGTCAACAAGGAAGTGCTGCGCAACACGCCCGTGAAGGTCATCGAGAACGTGCCGATTGACGTGGCTGTCAATGAGTACAAGGCCATGGCGCTCTTCGGCGAGAAGTACGGCGACAAGGTGAGAGTGATCAAGATCGGCGACTTCTCCACCGAGTTGTGCGGCGGCACGCACACCGGGGCCACGGGCGAGATCGGGCTGATCAAGGTGCTAGACGAGGGCAGCGTCTCCAGCGGCGTGCGGCGCGTCGAGGCGGTCACCGGCGAAGGATCGCTGAAGCACTTCCGCGCCGACCATCAACTGGAGCACGTGGCGCGCTCCATCGTGCGCACCGCCGAGGAGCCGGAGGGTTCGCTGGCCACCGCGCTGCGCCACGAAATCCACTCGCGCGAAGAAGAGATCAAGCGGTTGAAGAAAGAGCTGGAGCAGTCGCGCATGAAGTCGGCGGCGGCGGCGGCCTCATCCATCGAGGACAAGATCAAAGACGTCAAGGGCATCAAGGTGCTGGCGCACCGCGCCGACAACCTCGAGCGCCCGCAGTTGCGCACCCTGGTGGACAACCTGCGGCAGAAGATTGGCTCAGGCGTGGTGGTAGTCGGCTCTGTTTCCGACGGCAGCGTGGCCCTGATCGCCGGCGTGACCAAGGACCTCACCTCGCGCTTGCAGGCGGGCAAAGTCATCGGCCCGGTGGCGGAGAAGGTCGGCGGCAAGGGCGGCGGACGTCCCGACATGGCCGAAGCCGGCGGAAAAAATCCCGAAGGCCTCGACGACGCGCTCGCCGCGGTCGTGCCGACGGTGGAAGCGCTGCTGAAGTAGTGGTCAGTGATTCGGGATAGGCAGTACCGCTCACGCTTTGCGCCGGCGCAACAAAACTCGATTGTCATCCTGAGCGAAGCGAAGGATCTGTTTGAATCAGCCACGATCCTCATCGCCATTCAAACAGATCCCTCGCTGCGCTCGGGATGACCCGTCCCCTGGTTGTATGTTGGGTCCCGTCCAGATTGCGCCGAGGTCGCGCGTTCCAACTACTCGGGCTGTTCGCGCTTCGTGACCGAAATATTCAGCTCTTTGAGCTGCGCGTCGGTGACTTCCGTCGGCGCGTCGACCATCAGGTCTACCGCCTTTGCGGTCTTGGGGAACGGAATCACCTCGCGCAGGCTGTCGGCGCCGGCGAGAATCATGACGATGCGGTCCAGCCCCAGCGCGATCCCGCCGTGCGGAGGAGTTCCGTAGGTCAGTGCGTCGAGGAAGA
>DASUBK010000437.1:0-4240 GCA_035763305.1 Terriglobales bacterium
ATTGACGCGCTGTACGAGCGCGGCCAGCAGGTCACCGGACTGGAGACGCACTTCGCCGACCTCGACCACATGACCAGCGGGCTGCAGAAGTCCGACCTGATCATCGTGGCGGCGCGGCCCTCGATGGGCAAGACGGCCTTCTCCATGAACATCGCCGAGAACGCGGCGGTGCAGGACAAGAAGTGCGTAGGGATCTTCTCGCTGGAAATGTCGCGCGAGGCGCTGCTGCTGCGCATGCTGTGCTCGCACGCGCGCGTGGACTCGCACAAGCTGCGCACCGGCTTCCTCTCGCGCGAGGACTACCAGAAGCTGGTGCACGCGCTGGCGGAGCTGGCGGAGGCGCCCATCTACATCGACGATACGCCGGGTATTTCGGTCAGCGAGCTGCGCGCCAAGGCGCGGCGCCTGCAGCACCAGCACGGGCTGGACCTGATCATCGTGGACTACCTGCAATTGATGTCGGCGACCGCGCCCACCGGCCGGCGCAGCTACGAGAACCGCACCCAGGAAGTGTCGGCCATCTCGCGCGGTCTGAAGCTGATCGCCAAGGAGATGCGGGTGCCGGTGATCGCGCTGTCGCAGCTGAGCCGCGCCCCGGAATCGCGCGGCGGCGACCACCGCCCGCAGCTCGCCGATCTCCGCGAGTCGGGATCCATCGAGCAGGACGCCGACCTGGTGATGTTCATCTTCCGCGAAGAGGTCTACAAGAAAGACGACCCCGACCTCGACGGTCTGGCGGAGTTGATCATCGCCAAGCAGCGCAACGGCCCGACCGGGACGGTGGACATGGCGTTCATCAAGAAGTCCACGCGCTTCGAGTCGCGGGCCACCGGGGGCGGCGGGGAAGAGTACTGAGCAGCCGGCCGGGTCGGCCGGCCTCCATCGGTGGTGCGGGCTCCATCAGTGGGGCGGGCTCGATCAGTCGGCCGGCTCCCACAGAGCCGGCGGGTTCCATCAGCTCGAGAGTGCATTCTGGGAACGCGTGCCGTAAGCGGTCGCGGCGTAAATTGGCACACATTGTTGTGCACTGGGGTCTGCGACAACCGTGTTCTCATGCAGACATTGACAGGTTGCGTCGCCGGAGTACAATTCCGCGCAACTTCCCGGGACTGGGAAAATTTCTACCACCAAGCGCAACCCCTTGCAGTATCGCGGCGCGGACGAAGGGCGGATGTGACGCACATGTAGTGCAGTTACAACGCGCGGCGGCGGCGTGGGACTGCGACTTTGGTAATTTGTTCCTGGCACAAGGAGTGCATAGGATGACGGGTATGGCAACGGAAGCGCTCAGTCCTCACCCGGCGCCACGGCGATGGCCGCGGTACCGCATGGACGTGCCCGTCCGCCTGGTGACCTGCCGCGACGGCATCATCCGTTATGTCGAGGGCCGAGGCCGGGAGTTGAACGAAGGCGGCATGGCAGTCTTCGCCGGCGGGCTGGAATTGAAGTACGCCGACCAGATCGAAGTCGAGTTCACTCCGCCCTACGGCGGCGAGCCCATTCGCGTGTGGGGCTCGGTGCGCAACCGCTCCGGCTATTATTACGGCCTGGAATTCATCGCCGAGAACATCATCGAGAAAGAGCAGGTAGCGCGCCTGCGGCAGAGTTTGCGGGCAGCGCTGTAGAAGTTTCCAGTTTCCAGTTGCCAGTTTCCAGTTTCACGAAAGCCCCGGAGGAATCCGGGGCCTTCGTGTTCTACGAGACCTTCCCTCGAAGTCTGAAACTGGAAACCTGCATTTCCTGAAAGCTGATGCCCGAAACTTGAAAGTTGAAACTTGAAACTTCTATAGTCGAGACACGCCTGATGCTCACCTGGTACCAGCGCCGGATGCACGAGTGGGAGACCCGTCTGACCACGCGCGACACCAACCGCGTGGTGCGGCCCTTCGATTGGGGGCTCGACTGGACGGAGGGCTGGCCGTGCGTCAACGGCAACCGCCCGCAGTCGCCGCAGCAGGCGGAGCCGTTCTTCCGCGAACTGAACCGCGAGCTGGTGGCCTGCAGCGATCGGTTCTTCGCCCACGAGACGCCGACGGACTTCCGCCTCGAGGAGCGGCCGGTGAAGTTTCACCGCGGCAGCACCGACCTGCACGCCGATCCTACCGACCGCGGGCAGGGCTGGTTCCTGCGCTTTACCTCGCCGTTCCCGTCGCCCTACCCGGAGAACAATTTGGCCAACGCGCGCTGGTTCCCGGCGAAGGGGCGGCGGGCGGTGATCGTGCTGCCGCAGTGGAACGCCGACGCCCTCAGCCACAACGCGCTGTGCCGCATGTTCAACCTGCTGGGCATCGCGGCGCTGCGCCTCAGCAAGCCCTACCACGATGTGCGCATGCCGGCGGAGCTGGAGCGCGCCGACTACGCGGTGTCATCGAACATCGGGCGAACCATCGCGGCGGCCCGGCAGGCGATCGGCGACATCCGCGCCTGCCTCGACTGGCTGCAGATGCAGGGCTACACCCGCTTCGGCATCGTGGGCACCAGCCTGGGATCGTGCTACGCCTTCATCGCCAGCGCGCACGACCGCCGCCTGGAGGTGAACGCCTTCAACCACGCCTCCACCTACTTTGCCGACGTGGTGTGGACGGGGCAGAGCACGCGCCACATCCGCCAGGGAATCGAGTCGGAAATTACGCTGGAGAGCCTGCGCGATTGCTGGCTGGCGGTCAGCCCGATGGCGTACTTCAACCACTTCGCGCGCTGGAAGAAGAAGTCGCTGATCGTGTACGCGACGCACGATCTGACCTTCCTGCCGGAGTATTCCCGGCGGGTGGTGGAGGAGTTCCGCGCCCACCATCTCGACCACCAGGTCGCGGTGTTGCCCTGCGGGCATTACACCACCGGGGAGACGCCGTACAAGTTCCTGGACGCGTGGTATCTGACGAAGTTTTTGGCCGGCGCGTTCTAAGAATGTGTTCGTCAGGCCATGCGATGGACTTTAAGAGCTTCACACGAAGGCCACGAAGGTTCCACGAAGGTCACAAACGGACACACCAGCACACCAGCACACGACCCCACTAACTCTTCCGGAGTAAGCGCATTTTTCCGCTGCGCGGCGGTTGCGTGCGAGCTGGATGTTGCATAGTCTGCCCCTACGCGCGACAGCCGGCCGAAGGCCGGCACGCGCGGCTCCTCACAAAGGGTACCTTCCCCCCAACTCGGTATCCTCCCCCAGGAGCGGAAAAGGCGCGCAGTCGGCGCGCCTTTTCCCTTTGCAGGAACGTTTCGGAGGTTTCAAAGGTGTCACCGGTTCACTGAGAAATCAGAAACTTCCGCAACGTCCGAAACCTCCGAAACTTCTACTTGTTCTTCCACACCGGCTTTCTCTTTTCCACCACCGCCCGCAGGCCTTCCTGCACGTCTTCCAGCGCGTAGAGCTGGTTGAGGTAGATGTCCTGCGAGGCCTTCATGGCCTCATGCAGCGGCAGGCCCATGGTGCTGCTGATGACCTTCTTGGTCATCTCCAGCACCGGGCCGCTGAACTCGCCGATCCGTCCCAGCACTTCGCTCATGGTCTTGGACAGCTCGGCCTCGGGCACCACGCGGTTGACGAAGCGCAGCTGATGCGCCTCTTCGGCGGTCAGCGCCTGGCCGGAAAGAATCAGTTCGTAGGCCTTCTTGGGCCCGATCAGAGCCGGCAGCATGATGGCGGCGAAGGGCGGGAAGACGCCCATCTTCACCTCGGGCTGGGAGAAGCGCGCGTTGGGCGTGGCGATGATCATGTCGCCGAAGGCCACCAGTTCGGAGCCGGCGCCGATGGCGGGGCCGTTGACCACCACGATCAGCGGCTTGGAGATGTCGGTGATGGCGGTGAAGACGCGGTTGAAGGCGTCCAGCGTCTGGAAGATGCGGTCGGGGCGCGAATCCTCCAGGGAAATGCCGGCGGAGAAGGCGGCTTTCTGCGCCGAGTCGAGGACGATGCACTTCACGTCGGCGCGCGAGTCCAGGCTCTCGATGGCCGTCGCCAGCTCGGTCATCAGCGGCACGGTCAAGACGTTGTAAGGAGGATGGTTGAGGCTGATGCGCGCGGCAAAGGTGGTGGTGTCGAACTGGATGAACTTGAAGCCTTGCGCGGCGGGACTGCTGGTGGCCATCGGGGAACCTCGTTTGGGGGGTAGGCCGGATTATCCGCTGAAACGCGGCTGCGGACAAGCCGGGCCGCGATTGTTTATGCTGTATCCGATCTTCGAAGGGAGCAAGGATGGCATTCATGAGAAAGCTCGTGGCCGGCGTGTGGGCGCTG
>DASUBK010000438.1:0-4840 GCA_035763305.1 Terriglobales bacterium
CAACCAGCGCCTGGCCGCCCAACTTCTCGGCGACCAGATGGTCTCCACTGTTCAACTGGTCAAAGCCCTCGGCGGCGGGTGGGACGCCTCTCTGATCCAGTCCGAGCAGGTCCACCCCACCGCCCGCCAGGCAGTCGAGCAGTAGCCCCCGCCCAAATTACGTGGCTGCAGAGCCTGCCCTGAGCTTGTCCAGGACGCCCTCGCCTGCGGTACCTCGCGGTCGATCGCCCGATGTAGACTTTCTCCGTGCTCTCCGCCTTCATCCTCGCCGGCGGCCGCAGTTCGCGCATGGGCCGCGACAAGGCTTCGCTGGAACTCCAAGGCCACACTCTCCTCGACCGCGCCCTCTCCTTAGCCCGCGAACTCACCCCCGACGTCCTCACCGTGGGCCCGGGTCGCGACCTCGAGGACGCTTACTTCGGCTGCGGCCCGCTGGCCGGCATCCACGCCGCTCTTCGCGCCACCTCCGCCGATCTCAATCTCATCCTCGCCGTCGATACCCCTTTCCTCCACGCCGGCCTGCTGCGCTTCCTGGTGAAAGAAGCGGAGCAAGGCTCTGCCGTCGTCACCCTCCCCCGTGTAGCCGGCCGCCTGCACCCGCTCTGCGCCGTCTATCGCCGCGCTTTCGCCGCCACCGCCGAGACCGCTCTCGCCGCCGGCCGTTACAAGATCGACGCCCTCTTCGCCGGCGTTTCCACGCGCATCCTCGAGGAATCCGAATTGCGCGGTTTGGACTTTGCCCCCAATATGTTCGACAATCTCAATACGCCCGAGGATTGGCAGGCGGCCCAGCAACGCGCCGGCGACAAGCGATGAGCGAAAAGGAAAAGCCCTACATCGAGTTCAGCGACGTCTGCAAGACTTTCGGTACCCACTGCGTGCTCGACCACGTCAGCTTCGACGTCGTCCCCGGCGAAACCCTTTGCATCCTGGGCCGCTCGGGCGTGGGCAAGTCGGTGTCCCTCCACCACATCATGGGCTTTCTGAAGCCGGACTCGGGCCGCGTGGTCGTCGCCTACGAGGACATCACCGACTACGGCGAAGCCGACCTGGAGCGCATCCGCAAAAAAGTCACCATGGTCTTCCAGAACGGGGCGCTCTTCGATTCGCTCACCGTGGGCGAAAACGTCGCCTTCCCTCTGCGCGAGCGCGGCGACCTCGACGAGGAGCAGATTTACCAGGTGGTGGATGGCTTGCTGGAGATGGTGGGCGTCAAGTCCATGCGCGAGCAGTTCCCGCCCGAACTCTCCACCGGCATGAAGCGTTCGGTGGCCATCGCGCGCGCGCTTTCGGCCCAGCCCGAGGCCGTCTTGTACGACGAGCCGACCACCATGGTCGACCCGCTAATGGCCCAGCTCTTAGGCGATTTGATTAAAAAGCTAAAGTTTCAGTTGAAACTGACCAGCATCGTGGTAACGCACGATATGCGCCTCGCCCAGAAGCTCGCCGACCGCGTCCTCTTCCTGCACGAGGGCCGCGCCGCCTTCTTCGGCAAGCTCAGCGACATGATGAAGTCGCCCGAGCCCATCGTCCGCCAGTTCTTCCAACTCGACGAGCTCAACCTGGAGCAGTTCCGCTGCGAGCCCCCGCGTCCGGGCTCGCACCAGATCACGTAGCCGCAGGCGTTTACATAGCCGCCGGCGAAAGTACCTAGCCGCAGAGCCTGCCCTGAGCTTGTCGAGGGACGCCCTCGCCTGCGGTCATTCGGCAATCGGCATTCGCCACTCGGCAATGCGTCATCCCATGCTCGACACTTTCTCCGGCCGGATCTTGAAAATCACCCTTACCTCGTTTGCGCTGCGATAGGGATACTTGTCCGCTCCCAGGTACTTCTTCGCCATCTTGTCGATGTGCTGGTCGGCGCCCTGCTCCGTCGCCTCCGACACCTTGCCGCGAATCTCCAGGTAGCGATACGGGTTCTCGGGATCCATGATGGACAGCGACACCCGCGGATTGCGCCGCATGTTCTTGTCCTTCATTCGCCCCCGCGCGGTATTGATGAGCACGTTGCTGCCGTCGTAGTCGCACCACACCGGCGTCACCTGCGGCGAGCCGTCCTCCATTACCGTCGCCAGGTTGGCAAACGCCTTCTTCTGAAACAGGTCGAGATACTTCTCCGGAATCACTCCCGCCATTTCCGTCCTCCGTTCTTCATGTCCTTCGTGGAAACCTTCGTGTACTTCCTGGGAACCGGCCTTTGGCGATTTCAGATTGCACATTTCAGATGGAAGATTGCCGATCGCGTCAAAACCCTTGTTCCACCAGCTGCTCCACCTTCAGTTCACTTCGCCCGCCCATCATTTTCTCCACGTACTTGGCGATGATGTCGGTCTCCAGGTTCACCGGATCGCCCGGCCGCAGCGACTTGAGGTTGGTGACCTCCGCCGTATGTGGAATGATGGCCACCCGCACCTCGCGGCCGTCCACCCGCGCCACCGTCAAGCTGATGCCCTCGATGGCGATCGAGCCCTTGTACACCACGTACTTCTCCAGTTCCGGCGGAATCTCGATTTTCAACCAGTAATCCTGCGCGCCAGCAATCGGCTCCAGGCCAAGAAACTTGCCGGTGCCGTCCACGTGTCCCTGCACCACGTGGCCGCCGAAACGGCCGTCCGCCTTCATCGGCAGCTCCAGGTTGACCAGCGCCCCCGTCTTCAGCCGCGACAATGACGTGCGTTCCCACGTCTCCTGCGCCAGGTCGGCGCCAAAGGTCTTGGGCGTGATGTCCACCGCGGTCAGGCAAACGCCGCTCACTGCCACGCTGTCGCCCTGCTTCAGCTCGCCGGGAATCCGCTCCGCCGCGATGGTAATGCGCGTCTTGCCGCCGGCCTTCCTGATGCTCTCGATGCGTCCGACTTCATCAATGATTCCAGTAAACATGATTTCGTTCTTCGTTCTTGCGTTGTTCGTTGTTGGCGAACATGCCTTAAGCGTTGTCATCCTGAGCGAGGCGTCGCAGCGCAGCGGAGACGCCGAGTCGAAGGACCCCTACATCTCACGCGCAACTCCGACGTGAACCGCTCCTCGACCAGAGTACCTCTGCTTCCAATCCTGCAATGTGACCCACAGCACATCAACCGCCGCTCTCATACGGATCGCGCAGATATCCCTCGACCGCAAAATCCTCCCCAAACCGGTGCAGCCGCATGTTGTGCACCACCGCCGCCTCACTCATCTTCTTAAATCCCGCCCCGCTGGCGAACGGCACCGATCCCGTCCCTGCCAGGATCTTGGGCGCGTAGTAGAGAAACACCTTGTCCACGATTCCCGCCGCCAGCGCCGCCCAGTTCACCATCGCCCCACCTTCAATGAGCACGCTGGTGATCTGGGTTTGTCCGAGCCGCCGCATCACCTGCGCCAGGTCCGGACGTCCGTCGCGTGACCCCAACGGCACCTGCTCCACCGCGATGCCCCGCTCCTCCAGCGCCTTGCGCTTCTTCTCCTCCGCGAACGAGCACAGCACCAGCACATCCTGGTCCACGGTCTTCGCCACGCGACATTGCAGCGGCATGCGCAGCCGCGAGTCGAGGATGACCCGCAGCAGCTTCCTCCGCCGCGGCAGGCCGGTGCGGTCGGTGAGCAGCGGATCGTCGGCGATCACCGTCCCTACGCCGACCATGATTGCGTCCATGCCGTGGCGTAGTTCCTGCACGTGAGCCCGCGCCGTCTCGCTGGTGATCCAGCCTCCGGTGGCTCCGCCGACGCCGAGTGCGGTCGGCGCCTCCGATTCGCCCGGCGGCGGCGCGATCTTGCCGTCCAGCGTCATCGCCGCCTTCAGCGTTACCAGCGGCATGCCGGTGCGGATGTATTGGGCGAAGGCCTCGTTGAGCTGCCGGGCCTCGTTCTCCAGGACGCCGACCGTGACCTCGATCCCCGCCTCGCGCAGCTTCTCAAACCCCTTGCCGCTGACCAGCGGATTGGGATCGCTCATGCTCGCCACCACCCGCCGGATCCCCGCCGCGATGACCGCATCGGCGCACGGCCCGGTGCGTCCCTGATGGCAGCACGGCTCCAGGTTGAGATAGAGCGTCGCTCCGCGGGCCGGCGCGCCGGCCTGCTCCAGCGCCAGCACCTCGGCGTGCTTCAGCCCGCCGTAGGTGTGCAACCCTTCGCCGGCGACCTCGCCATTCTCAGTCACCACCACCGCGCCGACACAGGGATTCGGCGACGCCAGCGCCACGCCCGCGCGCGCCAACTCCAGCGCCCGCTTCATGAATCGTTCGTCGTTGGAATGAATCGAAGCCACGTGCTTTGACAAATCAGTGAGGAAGACTTGCTAAGAGCTGGAAGGCCCCAAAATTGGTAGGGCCCCGGCGCCCCCGCCGGGGCGAGCGTTAACGAAACCCAAATCGCCGCCGCCGCGGGCGGCCCCGCCCGCGGCAAGACCGCCTAACTGATAGTCCCGTCATCATCGTCTGGCTCGTCTAGCGCAATCCCTTCTGCACCGCTCGCCGGCCGCTGTGGCACCGGTTCACGCATGTCCGCGCTATCGTCGGGTTCGGCAGGCTCGGGATTCTTCATCGTTGAAAGCACGAACCAGAGAACGAAACCGACCGCCGCCAGCACCAAAAACAACACCAGAGTCGTCGCCAGCCATTCCACGTTGCCGAACTCCTGGCTTCCTAACTCCTAACTACTAACTCCTAACTCCTCGCTACTCGAATAGCGAATTCACAAACTCATCCGCATCGAACGGCAGCAAATCTCCCTGCTTTTCGCCGACTCCGACATATCGCACCGGCAGCCCCAGTTCCCGCGAGATGGCCACCACGATGCCGCCCTTCGCCGTCCCATCCAGCTTGGTGAGCACGATGCCTGTCACGCCGGCTGACTCGGTGAA
>DASUBK010000439.1:0-20916 GCA_035763305.1 Terriglobales bacterium
GTTTTTCGACGACCGCACCATCGCCCGCGACGTGAAGCTCACCGACACCGGGCAGAAGTACGTGGTCGCCTCCACCCAGGGCTACCAGGCCGTCGAGAGCCGCAACCTGATCCGCATGGCCACGCTGGAGACGTTCCAGAAGAACCCCGGCTTCGCGCACCTCAACAACTTCGCCCCGCCTCGTTCGGAGACGATGTACCCCAACTACCAGTACAACGAGTACGCCTGGGGCATGCAGATCGACCTCAATGCCTGCGTGGGCTGCAACTCCTGCGTGATCGCCTGCGTGACCGAGAACAACATCCCGGTAGTGGGCAAGGAACAGGTGCTGATGGGCCGCAAGATGCACTGGCTACGCATCGACAACTTCTTCCAGGGCGATCCGGAGAACCCACGCATGTGGTTCCAGCCGACGCCCTGCATGCACTGCGAAGACGCGCCCTGCGAGCTGGTCTGCCCGGTCAACGCCACGGTCCACAGCAGCGAAGGTCTCAACGAGATGATCTACAACCGCTGCGTGGGCACGCGCTATTGCTCCAATAACTGTCCCTGGAAGGTGCGGCGCTTCAACTTCCTGCTCTTCCAGGACTGGAACACGCCGCAGCTGAAGATGATGCGCAACCCCGAGGTCACGGTCCGCTCGCGCGGGGTGATGGAGAAGTGCTCGTACTGCGTGCAGCGCATCACCGCGGGCCGCATCGCCTCCGAGGAAGCCGACCGGCGGGTGCGCGACATGGAAATCCTGACCGCCTGCCAGCAGGCGTGCCCGACCAACGCCATCGTTTTCGGAGACATTAACGATCCCAACAGCGCCGTGGCCAAGCTGAAGGCTGGGCCGCGGACCTACGCGACGCTGGAAGAGCTGAATACCCGTCCGCGCACGACGTACACGGCGGCGGTCATCGATCCGAACCCGGAGATGCCCCAGGCCTTGACCCAGCAGCAGCCGGAGCAGCACTACTGATGGAGCGCACAGAACGAGTCGAGGAACTGGAAGCGCGGCACGGGCAAATTCCCGTGCTGGCGCCGGGCCACACCTTCGCCACGATTACCGACAAGATCTCGGGCATCGTGCTGACGGAGCAGACCCCCACGGTGTGGCTGGTTACCGCCGGATTCGCCGGCATCCTGGCCACCATCCTGTTTTATGCCATCGGCTACCTGGTGTACCGCGGCGTCGGCATCTGGGGCATCAACATGCCGGTGGCGTGGGGCTTCGCCATCGTCAACTTCGTGTGGTGGATCGGAATCGGCCACGCCGGAACCTTCATCTCCGCCATCCTGCTGCTGCTCAAGCAATCGTGGCGCAACTCGATCAACCGCTTTGCCGAGGCCATGACGCTGTTCGCGGTCATGCAGGCCGGACTCTTCCCACTGCTGCACATGGGCCGGCCGTGGCTGTTCTACTGGCTGTTTCCCTATCCCAACACCATGACCATGTGGCCGCAGTTCCGCAGCCCGCTGGTGTGGGACGTGTTCGCGGTTTCCACCTACTTCACCATCTCGCTGGTGTTCTGGTTCCTGGGGCTGATTCCCGACCTGGCCACCATGCGCGACCAGGCGCAGAACCGCTGGGCGAAATGGGTGTTCGGGCTGTTCGCGATGGGATGGCGCGGCTCGGCGCGGCACTGGCACCGCTACGAGACGGCCTATCTGCTCCTGGGCGGACTGGCCACGCCGCTGGTGCTCTCGGTGCACACGGTGGTGAGCTTCGATTTCACCATCGCCATCCTGCCCGGCTGGCACAGCACCATCTTCCCGCCTTACTTCGTGGCCGGCGCCATCTACTCCGGATTCGCCATGGTGCTGCTGCTGGCCATCCCGGTGCGCAAGATCTACCACCTCGAGGACATGATCACCATCCGCCACCTCGACAACTGCGCCAAGCTGATGCTGGCCACCGGCCTGATTGTCGGTTACGGCTACATCATGGAGACCTTCCTCGCCTGGTACGGCGGCGATGTCTACGAACGGCACATGATCTGGAACCGCATGCACGGCCCCTACGCGCCGTTTTACTGGGCGCTGATTCTGCTGAACGTCGGCTTGCTGCAGGTGGTATGGCTGAAGAAGATCCGGCAAAGCCCGGGGCTGTTGTTCCTGGTGTCCCTGGTTTTGCTGATTGCCATGTGGCTGGAGCGTTTCGTGATCGTGGTCATCAGCCTGGCGCAGGACTTCGACGTTTCCTCGTGGGGCATCTACACCCCCACGCGCTGGGACTACGCGGTCCTGCTGGGCACCGTCGGATTCTTCGTCTTGCTCTTCCTGTTATTCCTGCGCGTGCTGCCCTTCATTCCGATTTTTGAAATGAAGCACCTGCTGCCGGCCTCGCACCCGCATGTGGAGGTGGAAGCATGACCGCTCCCATCTACGGCATGATGGCGGAATTCGATAACCCCACCGACATCGTGGCGGCGGCGCAGAAGACCTACGCCGCCGGCTACCGCCGCATGGACGCCTATAGCCCCTTTCCGGTCGAAGGCCTGAGCGAAGCCATCGGCTTCCATAGCGACCGGGTAGCGCTGATCTGCCTGGTCGGCGGCCTGCTGGGGTTGGCTACCGCCTACGTGCTGCAGTACTGGATCAACGTCATCGCGTTCCCCATCAACGTCGGAGGACGGCCGTGGCACGCCTGGCCGGCCTTCATCGTGGTCTCGTTCGAAATGACGGTGCTGTTCGGGGGGCTGTCGGCGTTTTTCGGCTGCCTGGCCATGAACGGCTTGCCGATGCCATATCACCCGGTGTTCAACGTGCCCAGCTTTGCCTTCGCCAGCCGCGACCGCTTCTTCCTCTGCATCGAGTCCAGCGACCCGATGTTCGACATGGGCGAGACGCGCGCCTTCCTGGAAAGCCTGCAGCCGCGCGAGGTGGTGGAGGTGCCGCATTAATCGCACCGCGAAATTGCCGAATGCCGAATGCCGATTGCCGAATCCCCAGTTGGCGGCAGGAACCCATCGAAAATCGGCAATCGGAAATCGGAAATCACTGGGTGCGGTGTTGGCGCTCGCAATGCTTCTCGTCCTGGTATTGGCGGGCTGCCGCACCGACATGCACCTCGACCCCAAGTTCAAGCCGCTGGACAAAAGCGACTTCTTCGAGGACGGCCGCTCCTCGCGCGCGCTGGTTCCGGGCACGGTGGCGCGGGGCGAGTTGCGCGACGACACCTACCTTTACACCGGCATGGTCGGCAAGGACCCGGGCAACGAGATGCCCTTCCCGGTCACGCGCGAGGTGCTGGAGCGCGGCCGCCAGCGTTTCAATATTTATTGCTCGCCCTGCCATTCGGAGCTGGGCGACGGCAACGGCATGATCGTGCAGCGCGGCTACCGCCGGCCGCCGTCGTTCCACGATCCGCGGCTGCGCGCCGCGCCGCTGGGACACTTCTTTGACGTCATGAGCAACGGCTTCGGCGCCATGCCCGATTACGCGGCGCAAATCCCGGTGCGCGACCGCTGGATGATCGCCGCTTACATCCGCGTGCTGCAGCGCAGCCAGAACGCGACCGCCGCCGATGTGCCCCCGGGACAGCAGGTCAATCCGGCGCAGAACGCGCCGACGGAGAAAAAGTAGAGATGAGTGCCCACGCGCGGATGCAGGATATCGATTTTCTCGCTCCGCCTATCGTGCAGGATTGGCGCAGGAAATCCCTGATCGGCGGCGGCGTCCTCGCCGTGCTGGCGATCATCGGCGCCATTCTGAATCCCCTGCAGGCGATGCACGCCTACCTGCTGGCGTTCATGCTGTGCCTCGGACTGACCCTCGGCTCCATGGGCCTGCTGATGCTGTGGCATCTCTCCGGCGGCGAGTGGGGCCAGGTGTTCCGGCGCATCTTCGAGGCGGCGGCGCGCACTCTGCCCATGATGATCGTCGCTTTCATTCCGATCCTGATCGGCCTGAAGGCGAATTATGAATGGGCCGGGGACCTGTCCCGGGCCAGCGAGCACATGCGGCAACTGTCGTCGCAATATCTGCGGCCGTCGTATTTCCTGCTCCGGGCTGTTCTCTATTTCGTCGGCTGGTGGTTCCTGGTGCATTACCTGGGCAAGTGGTCCGATTTGCAGGATTCTCCGCCCGACCGCAGCCTGGGCGAGCGCTTCCGCAAGCTGAGCGGCGCGGGCCTGGTGTTCTATGCCTGGGCCCTGACCTTCGCCTCCATCGACTGGGTGATGTCGCTGTCGGCGCCGTGGCCGTCCTCGATCTTCGCCTTCATCTTCCTCGTCGGCGAGGCGTTGATCGCCATGGCCTTCGCCATCGTGATCGCCACCTGGCTGGTAGACCGCCCGCCGATGTCGGCGGTGCTCAAATCCCGCCACTTCCACGACAACGGCAAGCTGCTGCTGGCCTTCATCATGCTGTGGGGATGGTTCAGCTTCTCGCAGTGGCTGATCATCTGGGCCGGCAACCTGCCGGAAGAGATCCGCTGGTTCGCCGACCGCATTCACGGGGGCTGGGGTGTGATGGCCCTCGTCATCATCCTGGGCCACTTCTGCATTCCGTTTTCGCTGCTGCTGTCGCGCGGGCTGAAGCAGAACCCGCACACCCTGGTCTGGGTGGCCGCATGGATGATACTCATGCGCTATCTCGACCTGTACTGGTACATCGAACCCACCTGGAGCAAAGAGGAGTTCTACTTCCACTGGACGTATGTCGTCGTCCCAGCCGCCTTGTTCGGCCTGTGGCTGGCGTACTTCTTCTGGAACCTGGCGCGGCGTCCGCTGGTGGCGCTGCACGATCCGCATCTGCGGGCGATCCTGGGGTCGGAACATGAGTAAAGACCGCGAGGAAAAGCACAAGCCGAAGGACGTCCCGGGCGAGATCCCCCTGGAGCACGTGGGGAATCCCGAGGTGATGTACGAGCACCAGGACCTCAGCCCGCGCGGCATTATTGCCTTCCTGGTGGGGCTGATCGTCACCATCGCCATCATCCAGTTCGTGGTTTACGGCTTGTACAAATTCTTCCAGGGCAACCAGGTGGTGCCGGAGCCGCGGCGGGCGTCGATCATCACGCCCAGCAACGCCCTGCCGCAGGGACAGGACCCGGTGCAGCGCTTTCCGCAACCGACGCTGCAGCCCGATCCGCCGGCCGACCTGAATAAATTTGTGGTCCGCGAGGACCAGCACCTCAACAGCTACGGCTACATCGACCAGAAGCAGGGAATTCTGTATATCCCCATCGAGCGCGCCATCGACATCGTGGCGCAGCAGGGGCTGCCGACGCGACCGGCGCCGGTGCTGCCGCCGCGGGCGACCTTCGGTTCCGGCAACGGCAGCGTCGAGGGCGGCGGCGGCGGAGTGGAACCCCGCCACTAGGACTGGGTTCGCAACACGGGCCACGTACTTCGGCCATCAGAAATGGAGCAGTTGTGATTGTAGAAGTAAGAAAGATCCAGGCAGCGCTGGCCGGCATGGTCATGCTGTTGGCTTCGGCGGCGGGCGCGCAGATGGGACCGCAACCGGCGCAGCCGGCCACGCCGCCGCCGGCGCTGCTGAACGACATTTCCATCGAGCAGAACCTCAATGCGCAGGTTCCGCTCGACCTCGCCTTCAAGGACGAGAACGGGCGCGACGTCCGCCTCGGCGACTACTTCGGGCAGAAGCCGGTGGTGCTGGCGCTGGTCTACTACGATTGCCCCATGCTGTGCACCGAGGTGCTCAACGGCATGACCAGCAGCTTCCGCGTCCTGAAGTTCGACGTGGGCAAGGAATTCAACGTAGTGACGGTGAGCTTCGATCCCAAGGAGACGCCGCAACTCGCCGCCGCCAAGAAGAAGACCTACATCGAGCGCTACGATCGTCCCGGCGCGGAGAACGGCTGGCATTTCCTCACCGGCCAGCAAAGTTCGATCCAGGCGCTGACCAGGGCGGTGGGCTTTCACTACCAGTGGGACCCGCAGACGCAGCAATACGCCCACGCCACCGCCATCATGGTGCTGACGCCGCAGGGCAAGGTGGCGCAGTACTTCTACGGGGTGGAGTATTCGCCGCGCGACCTGCGCCTGGGGCTGATCCAAGCCTCGCACAACAAGATCGGCACCCTGGTCGACCAGGTGCTGCTGTACTGCTACCACTACGATCCGCGCTCCGGGAAGTACGGCGCCCTCATCACGCGGATTATTTCCATCGCCGGCGGGATCACCGTGGTGGTGCTGGGAGGATTCCTGATTCTGATGTTCCGGCTCGAACCCAAGTCGGTGAAGACCAAGTACACCGCGTCCGGAGCCAGCCCTCGAGGCGAGCGCGCAGCGCGAGCCGAAGGAGCCAGCCCTCGAGGTGAGCGCGCAGCGCGAGCCGAAGGGAGGTCCGTCTAGCCTATGTGGCAAGACTTGCCGCTCTGGCCGAACCGCGCTTCCGCCCTCGCCAACCGCGTGGACGCGCTCTTCATTTTCCTGATCGCGGTGTGCGGCTTCTTCGCGGTGATGATCTTCGTTTTGATCTTCGTCTTCGCGGTGAAGTACCGGCGCTCCAAGAACCCGGTGCCGACGCAGATCGAGGGCTCGCTGATCCTGGAGACCACCTGGTCGGTGGTGCCCTTCGGCGTGTTCCTCATCATGTTCGTCTGGGGCGCCAGCATCTACATGGTGGAAGCGCGGCCGCCCAAGAACGCCATGGAGATCTTCGCCGTCGGCAAGCAGTGGATGTGGAAGTTCGAGCATCCCGAGGGGCAGCGCGAGATCAACCAATTGCACATCCCGGTGGGGCGCGACGTGCGCATGACCATGATCTCGCAGGACGTGATTCACAGCTTTTTCGTGCCGGCGTTCCGCATCAAGCAGGACGTGCTGCCCGGGCGCTACACCACGACCTGGTTTCATGCCATCAAGCCGGGACGCTATCACCTGTTCTGCGCCGAGTACTGCGGCACCATGCATTCGGGCATGATCGGCGAGGTGGTGGTGATGGAGCCGGCGACCTACCAGGCGTGGCTCCAGGGCGGCACCGGCGAGGGGTCGCTGGCTTCGACCGGGCAGAAGCTATTCCAGCAGTTGGGCTGCTCGTCGTGCCACCGTTCGGATACCCAGGGCCGCGGCCCCAACCTGGCCGGTGTCTTCGGAAAACCTGTTTTGCTGGACGATGGGCGCACGGTCGCCGCCGACGAGAATTACGTGCGCGAATCCATCCTGAATCCCGGCGCGAAGGTGGTGGCCGGGTTCAAGCCCATCATGCCGACGTTCGACAAGATCATCAACGAAGAGCAACTGCTGAGCCTGGTGGCGTACGTTAAGAGCCTGGCCCAGCCCGAGCAGCGCGAACCGGTGAGCAACCGCCCGGCGGTGACTCCCCACTCGGCCGCTGCGACCCAGAGGAAACAGTAATGGCAACCGTTGCGGCCCCTGCCGTCGAGCGCGAGAACTATCTCAATACCGACTACGGTATTCGCTCGTGGCTGCTTACCGTCGACCACAAGCGGATCGCGATCCTGTACTTGATCTCGATCACCTTCATGTTCTTCATCGGCGGCTTTTTCGCCACCATGATCCGGCTGGAGCTGCTCACTCCCGCCGGCGACCTGATGTCCTCGGACACCTACAACAAGATGTTCACCATGCACGGCGTGACCATGGTGTGGTGGTTCCTGATTCCCTCCATACCGGCCGTGCTGGGCAACTTCCTGGTTCCGTTGATGGTGGGCGCCAAGGACATGGCGTTTCCCAAGATCAACCTGGCCAGCTGGTACCTGTTCATGATCTCCGCCGGGTTGCTGCTCTACGTGATGTTGACCGGCGGCATCGATACCGGCTGGACCTTCTACGTCCCCTTCAGCACCAGCTACAGCAACAGCCACGTGATCGCGGCCGGAGTTGCCGTCTTCATCAACGGCTTCTCCACCATTTTCACCGGCCTGAACTTCGTCGTCACCATCCACCGCATGCGCGCTCCCGGCATGACCTGGAGCCGCCTGCCGCTGTTCTTGTGGAGCAACTACGCCAATGCCGTCATCATGCTGCTGGCCACCCCGGTGCTGGCCATCGTGCTGGTGCTGGTCGCCCTGGAACGCGCCTTCGGCATCGGCTTCTTCACCCCGCAATTGGGCGGCGACCCGCTGCTCTTCCAGCACCTCTTCTGGTTCTATTCCCACCCCGCGGTCTACATCATGATTCTGCCCTCCATGGGCGTGGTCTCGGAGGTGGTGTCCACCTTCTGCCGCAAGCGCATCTTCGGCTACGCTTTTGTGGCCCTGGCCTCGATCGCCATCGCGGTGCTGGGATTCCTGGTGTGGGCGCACCACATGTTCGTATCCGGCATGTCGGCCTACGCGGCCATGGTGTTCTCGCTGCTGAGCTACTGCGTGGCGGTGCCGTCGGCCATCAAGGTCTTCAACTGGACCTCGACCATGTACAAGGGCTCGATCTCCATGGCGACGCCGATGCTGTATGCCATGGGCTTCATCGGCCTGTTCACCATGGGCGGCCTGACCGGACTGTTCGTGGCCGCGCTCGGCGTCGACGTGCACGTCACCGACACCTACTTCATCGTCGCTCACTTCCACTACATCCTGGTCGGCGGGGCGGTGATGGGCTATATGGCCGGCATCCACTTCTGGTGGCCCAAGATTACCGGCCGCATGTATTCCGAGGTGTGGGGCAAGATCGCCGCCGGCGTTATCTTCATCGGCTTCAACCTCACCTTCTTCCCGCAGTTCGTGCTCGGCTACCTGGGCATGCCGCGGCGTTATCACGCCTATCCGCCCGAGTTCCAGGTGCTGAACACGCTCTCCACCGCGGGCGCCTCGATCCTGGCCGTGGGGTACCTGTTGCCGTTGTTGTACCTGCTGTTCTCCCTCAAGTACGGCGAAGTGGCGACGGACAATCCGTGGGGCGCGACCGGGCTGGAGTGGCGCACTACGTCTCCGCCGCCCACCGCGAATTTCGAAGAGAGCCCGGTGGTCACCTGGGAAGCCTACGACTACAGCAGCATTCCGGAGGTGCCGGTTGCACGGTAGCACTGAAGTCGTCGCCGGGCACGCGCTCGAGCATCATTTCGCCGACATGGGCCAGCAGCGCGCCGCCGCCACGCTGGGCATGTGGGTGTTCCTGATCACCGAAGTCCTCTTCTTCGGCGGCATGATCACCGCCTACCTGGTCTATCGCGTGGCTTTTTACGACGCGTGGAAGGTGGGCAGCGAGCACATGGAGTTCTGGAAGGGCACCATCAACACCGTGCTCCTACTGTGCAGCAGCTTCACCATGGTGCTGGCGGTGTGGGCCTCGCAGGTCGGCAAGAAGAATCTGCTGGTGCTCTTCCTCTGCATCACCATGCTGTTCGGCATCGGATTCGAAGCGGTGAAGGGCGTGGAGTACTACAACCACTTCCGCGAAGGCTCGGTGCCGGGCCAGTTCTGGCATCTGGATATCGAAGGCGCCGACGTCCCCCACGTGCAGCTGTTCTTCGTCATTTATTTCGTGATCACCGGCTTCCACGCGCTGCACCTGGCCATCGGCATCGGCATCCTCGGAGTGCTCGCGTTCCAGGCCTGGAAGGGCAAATTCACCCCCTATTACAACAACCCCATAGAAATCACCGGGCTGTACTGGCACTTCGTGGATATCGTCTGGATTTTCCTGTACCCGCTGCTGTACCTGATCAGCAGGAAACACACATGATTGTGTGGCACGGGTCTCAGACCCGTGCTGAAGGCTTTGAGAATTGTTCACGGGTCATAGACCCGTGCCACACGAGCAACGAACTATGTCCGAACACGTAATCGCCTGGAAAACGTACTTGTGGGTGTGGCTGGCGCTGATGGCGCTGATGGCCATCACCGCGTTTCTTTCCACCGTCGACCTGGGCCAGTGGAACACGCCGGTGGCACTCGCCATCGGCGTAGTCAAGGCCCTGCTGGTCGTCTTCTTCTTTATGCACGTGCGCTACGAGAGCCAGAAGATGATCTGGGCGGTGGTCGTCGCCGGCGTGGTCTGGCTGTTCATCATGATGGGTCTCACCATGACCGACATGCTCACCCGCACCTGGACCGGCGTCCCCGGACATTGAAGAGTGCGTCAGTATTTCAGTTCGTCAGTACCTCGCTGCCGATGAAAGGAGCTTGGAAATCGAGATACTGAAATACTGATGTGCTGAAATACCGATTTCCTGCGATATATTGCCCCCATCTCCGGGGGTTCCCATGGCCTTCTGTACTTCCTGCGGCAAGCAACTGGATGCAACGGCACGTTTCTGCGACCGCTGTGGAGCGGCCGTCGGCGCGGCACCGCAAGCGGCGGCCAGCAGCGGCGCTGCCGTCCAACCGGCGCCGGCCGCCGCTCCCGTCCCGCAGTCCGGCGGCAGCAGCGGCCTGAAAATCGCGCTCATCGTGTTCGCTGTCCTGGTGGCGCTGGCCCTGGTGGGAACCGCCAGCGTGGCGATCATCGGCCTGCGCATCGCGCGCGCCACCCGCATCCATGCCAGCGGCGACGACGCCACCGTGCAGACGCCCTTCGGCGAAGTGAAATCCACGCATGACGCCGCCCAGGTGGCGCGCGATCTAGGCGTCGACGTCTACCCCGGGGCGCGCCCGCTGGAAGGCGCCGGGGTAGTGAATCTTCCCGGCCTGCATGTGGGCGGCGCCAATTTCGAGAGCTCCGATTCGCTCGATAAAGTAGCGGAGTTCTATCGCCGGCAATTTCCCAAGGCGGCCATCGACGTCGCCGAGCGCGATCACCAGACCTTCGTGGTTACGGCCAGCAGCGGCATGGTGACCATCGACTTGCGCCGCGCCGGAGACGGCACCGAGATTCACCTGGCCAGCATGGGCGCCAAGCCCGGCGACCGAGAGCCGCAGTAGATATATCGTTGTGCGACACAAGTCCGGCCACCGCTCCGGCCTCAATTGTTTTCCCCGGCAAGCTACCCATCCGCCCCGATTTCTCATCTGAACCACTGTCGGCCCTCGTGTCCTTGGTGGCCCCTTTTGTGACCTTGGTGTGAAACGGCGTGGGGAGCAGGATGAGCTCGGATCGCATTCCCATTCATAAAGTGGAAGTCTCCGCGTACACCATTCCCACGGACTTCCCCGAATCCGACGGCACGATCGAGTGGCGCGAAACCACTATCGTCATCGTGGAATTGCACGGCGCCGGCCACGCCGGCCTGGGCTATACCTACGCGCACGACGCGGCCGCAACCCTGATTCAGAAGAAGCTGAAGCCGCTGCTCGAAGGCGCCGACGCCATGAATCCGCAACGCGTGTGGGACACGATGGTGCGCGCGGTACGCAACATCGGCCGGCCGGGCATCGCCTCCATGGCCATCTCGGCCGTGGACGCCGCGGTGTGGGACCTGAAAGCCCGCGCGCTCGGCCTGCCGCTGGCGCGCTTGCTGGGCCAGGCGCACGACGCGGTTCCCATCTACGGCAGCGGCGGCTTTACCTCCTACAGCATCGGCCAACTGCAGGACCAGCTGCGCGGCTGGGTGGAGCAGGGAATTCCCGCGGTCAAGATGAAGATCGGGCGCGATCCCGAGGCCGACATCCAGCGCGTGCACCAGGCACGGCAGGCGATCGGCGAGACGGCGGAACTGATGGTCGACGCCAACGGCGCCTATAGCCGCAAGCAGGCGCTCGATATGGCCGCGTTCTTCGACGCCGACGGCGTGCGCTGGTTCGAGGAGCCGGTCTCCTCCGACGATCTCGAAGGCCTGCGCCTGGTGCGCGATCGCGCCCCCGCCAGCATGGAAATTGCCGCCGGCGAGTACGGCTTCACCCCCTGGTACTTCGAGCGCATGCTGAATGCGGGCGCGGTGGACGTGCTGCAGGCCGACTGCACGCGCTGCGAGGGCATCACCGGATTTCTCAAGGTGGGAGGCCTGTGCGACGCGCATCACCTGCTGCTCTCCGGGCACACCGCCCCCGCGCTGCACACGCACGTCGCCTGCGCGATCGTGCCGTTGAAAAATCTGGAGTACTTTCACGACCACGTGCGTATTGAAAATATGCTGTTCGACGGCGTGCCCCAGCCGGTCAAGGGTACGTTGCGTCCGGATCTCACGCGTCCGGGCATGGGCCTGGAGTTGAAGAAAGCTGACGCGCGCCGTTGGGCGGCATGAACTTAGTGGCCTTCGTGCAACCTTCGTGTCCTTCGTGTGAACCCGGTCCTGTGGTTCATACTAAGGACACGAAGGTTGCACGAAGGATCACGAAGGAAAAGCTTTATGGCAATCGATAATCCTCCTCTCATCTCCCCCGACGAACTCCGTAGGCCCATCGAGAACCGTGCGCCGGACTTCCGCCTGGCGGGCAAGAACGTGGATGCGCTCGCGCTCGAAGGCGAGCTGAAGCGCAGCGTCGAAGGCGAGGTGCGTTTCGATGCCGGCGCCAAGGCCATGTACGCGGTGGACGGCGGCAACTATCGCCAGGTGCCGATTGGCGTGGTGATCCCGCGCTCGCTGGAGGACGTGCAGGCGACCGTCTCGCTGGCACGCAAGTACGGCGCCCCGCTGCTCTCCCGCGCCGGCGGCACCAGCCTTTGCGGCCAGTGCTGCAACGTCGCCGTGGTCATGGACTGGTCGAAATACATGAACAAAATCCTCGAGCTGAACCCGTACAAGCGCATTGCGCGCGTCCAGCCCGGGGTGGTGTGCGACCAGGTGGTGAACGCCGGAAAGAAATTCAATCTGACCTACGGCCCCGATCCCGCGACGCACACCCACTGCTGCTTCGGCGGCATGCTGGGCAACAATTCCTGCGGCGCGCACGCGCAGATGAACGGCGCCGCCTCCAACAATACCGAGGCCCTGGAGGTGCTGCTCTACGACGGCACCTGGCTCAGCCTCGGCTGGCTGAGCGAATCGCAGTGGGAAGAGAAGATGCGCGCCGGCGGCCGCGAGGGCGAGATCTACGCCAAGCTGATGAGCCTCCGCCGCCGTTACGAGGATCTCATCCGCAAGAATTACCCGCCGATTCCGCGCCGCATCTCCGGTTACAACCTCGACCAGCTCATTCCCGACAAGCACGGGCGCATCAACCTGGCGCGTGCGCTGGTGGGCAGCGAAGGCACCTGCGCGACCACGCTCGAAGCGACCGTGAAGCTCATCGACCGCCGTCCCGGCCGCGTGGTGGTCATGCTCGGCTATCCCAGCGTGTACGAAGCCGGCGACCACGCCCCCGACATCCTGCCCTACGATCCGGTCGCGCTGGAAGGGCTCGATCATGTCCTGGTGGGCAATATCGAGAAGAAGGGAGGCCCGCACCGCAAGTACCTTCCGCTGCTGCCCGAAGGCAAGGGTTTTCTGATGGTCGAACTGGGTGAAGACGAGAAGGACCAGGCCATCGAGAAAGCCCATCGCATGATGGAGGAGCTGAAGAAGGGCGCGAATCCTCCCGCGATGAAGCTGTTCACCGACGAGCAGGACATGGAGCACATCTGGGCGATCCGCGAGTCGGGCCTGGGCGCCACCGCCTTCGTGCCCGGCGAGCCGATAACCTGGGAAGGGTGGGAAGACTCGGCGGTCGCGCCGGAAAAAGTGGGCGCCTACCTGCGCGAGTTGCGCGCGCTTTACGACAAGTACGAGTACGTTTCCGCGCTATACGGACACTTCGGCCAGGGCTGTATCCACTGCCGCGTCAGCTTCGACCTGATGAGCGCGCCGGGCATCCAGAAGTATCGTGCCTTCATGGAAGAGGCCACGGATCTCGTGACTCGCTTCGGCGGCTCCATCTCCGGCGAGCACGGCGACGGGCAATCGAAAGCGGAATTCCTGGTGAAGATGTTCGGCCCTGAGTTGGTCGAGGCGTTCCGCGAATTCAAATCCATCTGGGATCCCGACTGGAAGATGAATCCGGGCAAAGTCGTCGATCCCTGGAAGATCGACCAGAACCTCCGCCTGGGCGCGAACTACTCCCCCTGGGATCCCATCACCCACTTTAAGTTTCCCGAGGACCAGGGGAGCTTTGCGCGCGCGGCGCTGCGCTGCGTGGGAGTGGGCAAGTGCCGCCGCCAGGACGGCAAGGGCGGGGAAGACCAGACCATGTGCCCCAGCTACATGGTCACAAGGGAAGAGGCCGATTCGACGCGCGGCCGCGCCCACCATCTCTGGGAGATGCTGCACGGCGATGTGATCACCGAAGGCTGGAAGAGCGACCACGTCAAGGAATCGCTCGACCTCTGCCTGGCCTGCAAAGGCTGCAAAGGCGATTGCCCGGTCAACGTGGACATGGCGACTTACAAGGCGGAGTTCCTTTCGCACTACTGGCAAGGCCGGCTGCGCCCGCGCTACGCCTACGCCTTCGGTTGGATCGACAAGTGGGCGCGGCTGGCGTCCATCGCTCCCGGGTTGGTCAACCTAGCTACCCAGCTTCCGGGGCTCAGCTTCCTTGCCAAGAAGATCGCGGGCATGCCGCGCCAGCGCCAAATTCCGGCCTTCGCGGCGCAGACGTTTGTCTCCTGGTTCCGCGAGCGCGAACCCAAGAACCGCGGCGCGCAAAAGGTCCTGCTCTTTGCCGACACTTTCAATAACCACTTCTTCCCGGAAACGCTGAAGGCGGCGGTGGACGTGCTGGAGCACGCCGGACTGGAGGTGGTCGTGCCCGAGCGCCACGTCTGCTGCGGCCGCCCGCTCTACGATTACGGTTTCCTCGACATGGCCCAACGCTACCTGCTCGACGACATGAAAATCCTGATGCCGTACTTCGAGCAGGGCATGGCGATGGTGGTGCTGGAGCCCAGTTGCTGCTCCGTCTTCCGCGACGAGATTAACGGCCTCTTCCCCGAGATGCCGGAGACCCACAAGATCATGGAGAACACCTTCACCATCTCCGAGTTCCTGGAGAAGAAGGTGAAGGACTACGATCCGCCCAAGCTGCGGCGCGAGGCCATCGTGCAGGGCCACTGCCATCACAAGGCCATCATGCGCCTCGACGAAGAGAAGAAGCTGATGGAGAAGATCAAGCTGCAGTACCAGGAGCTGAACTCCGGCTGCTGCGGCATGGCAGGCTCCTTCGGCTACGAGGCCGACAAGTACGACGTCTCGATCAAGTGCGGCGAGCGGAAACTGCTGCCGGAGGTGCGCAAGGCGGGGCTCAGCACGCTGATCGTCGCCGACGGTTTCAGCTGCAAGGAGCAGATTGCGCAGGAGACCAACCGCCACGGCTTGCACATCGCCGAAGTCATGCAGTTGGGAATCCAGTATGGTCCCAGCGGGCCGCCGGGAATGTATCCCGAAGACGTGGTGGTGAAGCCGCGACAGCAGGCGGTGAAGAAGTCGATGCTGAAGGCGGGGGTGATTGCGGGCGGCATCGCGGCGGCGGCGATCCTGGGCGGGATTCTGCTGGGCCGGCGGCGATAAACGTAGCGCCGGCATGTTGCCGGCGGGCCCGCCGACTGCAAGGCGGCGCTACTATTGTCGGTTGGCTCGACAATAACCATATATGCGCTCCAAGCTGCTCACCCAATCCGCCGCCGCAAAAACCTGGATGCTCGTCTTCGACGACGATGACGATGTCCTGCCCACCCTGCTGGCTTTCGCCCGCGAGCAGCGCATCGCCGGCGGCAGCGTCATGGGCCTTGGCGGCTTCCACGACGTGACCCTCGCCTTCTTCGATCTGCAAAAGAAGGAGTACATGCCGATTCCCATCCACGAGCAGGTCGAGGTCATGTCGCTGCTGGGCAACATCGCGCAGCAGCAGGGCGAAACCAAGCTGCACATCCACTGCATCGTCGGCAAGCGCGACGGCAGCGCTCATGGCGGACATCTGCTTGCGGCCCGCGTCCGTCCTACGCTGGAGTTGATGGTCACCGACATCGGCGGCTCGCTGGAACGCGCTGTGGATTCCAAGACCGGGCTTCCGCTGCTGCGGCCGTAAAGAAGAACGCCACGGATTTCCACGGATTCAAACGGATCGGAAATCGATAAGAAAATCCGTGTGCATCCGTGCGAATCCGTGGCCGCCTTTTTCGCCGGCAGAAGCGCATCTAAATATGCCGGAGCGATCAGAAAGAAACGCATTGCCTGAGAACGAACGCATCCGCCGGATCCGCCAGGCGCTGGAGCGCGAAGACATGGACGCGCTCCTCTGCACTCTGCCGGCGTACGTGCTGTTGACCTCCGGCTACTGGCCGGTGATCGGCACCAGCTTCTCCCTCGTCACGCGCGAGGGCCGCTGCGCCGTCCTCGCTCCCCAGGATGAAGAGGAGCTGGCGAAATCCGGCTGGGCGGACGAGGTGCGCACCTACTCGCCCGCCTCCCTCGAGCGCCTGCAGTCCGTGGCTGAAGCCGCGCGCGAGCCGCTGCATGATCTGATCCAGAGCCTCGGCGTACATTGTTCGCGCATCGGCTACGAACGAGGAGCGGCATCCGAGCCGGCGTCGTACGCCGGTATGCACCTGTTCGGCGGGCAGATTTTGGAAATCCTGCGCTTCGCCGCGCCCTCAGCGCCGCTGGCGCCGGCCGATAACCTGCTGGCGGCGCTGGCTGCGGTGAAGACAGCCGACGAGGTGGAGAAGATTCGCCGCGCCTGCCGTATCGTCGCCAGCGCTTTCGAAGTCGGGCGGCAGGAAGTTGCGATCGGCCGCAGCGAGGCAGCGGTGGCGGCCGCATTCCGCGCTCCGCTCAGCATTGTCGGAATCGGCCGTGACGGCGTGCGGCGCGCCGACGGCTTCGCCTGGTGCATGTCCGGCTCGAATTCCGCCGAGGCCGGCGGCGCTTACGCCCGCTCGCGCGCGCGCAACCTCGAACGCGGCGACCTGGTGCTGGTGCACTGCAATTCCTACGCCGACGGCTACTGGACGGACGTCACTCGCACCTACGTCGCCGGCGAGCCCGAATCCCGGCAGCAGCGCATGTACGAGGCCGTTTTCGCCGCGCACGAAGCCGCTCTGCGCGCCATTTGTCCCGGGGTGCGCGCCTCCGACGTGGACCGCGCCGCGCGCGAGGTCATCCATCGCCACGGCTTCAGCGACAAGGAATTCAAGCACTCCACCGGGCATGGCGTGGGCTTCGCCGCCATCAGCGCCAACGCCCGCCCGCGCCTCCATCCGAAGTCGGAGGAGATCCTGGAAGAAGGAATGGTCTTCAACGTGGAGCCGGCGATTTACATCGAGGGCTACGGCGGAATCCGTCACTGCGACATGGTCGCCGTCACCGCCGCCGGCGCCGAACTGCTCACCGACTTCCAGTCCACGGCGGCCGAATTGAAGATCGGGTGAATTGGCGATCGAGTGATTGGGCGATTGGAGCGGCTGCCGGCATCCAGTCCAATCACCAAATCACTCAATCACCAAATCACCCATCACCAGGAGCACCGCGGCAACCGAAAACTGAAACTGAAACTGAAGCTTACGCCGCCATCTCCGGGCTGATTTGCGCATCGCGCTTGTCGCCACGCGCCTGCAAAAGCAGATCCAGCGCGGGCACCAGCAGTGCGGCGGTGTACGACTTGGGCAGTACGCAGTCGATGGCCTTGGGCGCGGTCTTGGGATTGGGGATCGCTTCCGTGATCAGGATGATGGGCAGCTTGGGACGGGCTTCGCGGATGTAATCCACCAGCGCGCTGACCTCCACATCGGGGAGGGTACGGCTGACCAGCACGGCGTCTACGTTGCCGCCGGCCAGGGTGCGCAGCGCCTCCAGTCCGTCGTGGACCGTTATCAGCACATGGCCCGCTTCGTGCAAGGAGCGAAGCTCGTCAAATCCCAGGTTCCACTCGTAGCTGGCACAAAGCACAGTGGCCATCGCGCTACCCCGCACCTTCACCTCATCCTGCAAGGGGAATACCAACTCCAGCGCTTTAGAACCAGCTACTTACTCGAATGGTTGGACGGGAAGCGGGTAATTCTTTCCGGTGCGGCGGGCATGAATGGCTGGAACTGGTTGTTGGTTGTTAGTTTGTTCGAGCGGAGTCCGCGGCGAAGACGACTGACCAACACTAACAACTAACAACCAACAACTACTCCTGCACCTGGGTTTTTACCGTTAGCACCGGGCACGGTGCATTCGCCACGACTTCGTAAGCGGTGGCCCACTTGAGGCGCCGCGCGAAGCCGACCGGTTGGCGAACGCCGAGCACGATCAGGCTGGCGTCGCGTTGCGCGGCCACTGCCTGGATCCGCTCCGCCGCCGATCCGAACTCCACCACAAATTGTGCCGGCTTCTCCAGGTGCACCCCGGCGGGAAGGAGTTCCTTCATGCGGTCCACGGCGGCTCGCCGCCGCGCCGGCTGGACACTGGGATCGACGTCCTCGGTGATGACGTGCAGCATGATGAGTTCCGCACCCTGCCGCTGGGCCAGCGACAGCGCCGCGCTTCCCGCGCGCAGCGAGTGCCCGCTGAAGCCGGTGCTGAACAGGATGCGTTGCGGTCCCGCCGGCGGAATTTCCGCGTTGGCCTTGGGACCCACCATCAGTACCGGGCAGACCGACTGGCGGAAGATGCTCTCCGCCACCGACCCCAACAGCAGCTTGCCGATGCGGCTACGCCCGTGCGTTCCTACCACGATCAGGTTCACGCCGAGGTCCTGCACCAGCTTGTTGATGACCTCCCAGATTTCACCCTGCTCCACGACGACCTGGTGCTCGATGCCGTCGAGGTGGCCGGCGATCAGCAGGTCGGTCATGTGGCGGTGCGCTTCCCGCCAGGCTTCGTCGAGGGCCCGCTGCCGCGCCTCCGGCGCCAGCACCTGGTAGGCCTCGGGCCGCACCACGTGCGCCAGGTACATGCGGGAGTGATTGCGCCGGGCGATAGTCAACGAGTAGCGAAGGGCCAGCTCGGAAACCGGCGAGAAGTCGGTGGCCAGCAGGATGCGTTCGAGGTGGAACGGCGCGGCTTCCAGCGTGGTCATAATCGCGCTGCCGGTGGCAGCCGTTCACCATAGCACCCGGACGCCGGGCGCTCAAGGTGTCGCCCGGGTGTCCCGCATGGCTTCTCAAGGAAACCCAACGCAGGGGACGCAGAGGACACAGAGGCGAATTTCTTTTTGTTCCTCAACCTCCTCTGCGTCCTCCGTGTCCTCTGCGTTGGGTTTTTCCAGCGAAGGCAAGGCCACGCGTCTACCGGAAATCTTCAATCGCAAATGGTTCCCCATCATCTAAGCAACGTTATGGCCGCAGCTTCGCCGCACGTGGTCATCGTCGGAGGCGGATTCGCGGGCCTCTCTGCCGCCTCCTTGCTCGCTCGGAAGGGTGTCGCTGTCACCATCGTCGACAAGAGCAATCACCACACCTTCCAGCCTTTTCTCTACCAGGTGGCGACCGCGGGATTGTCGCCGGGGGAAATCGCCGCGCCCATTCGCACCATCCTGAAGAGCTACCGCAATGTGTCCGTGGTGCTCGGCGAGGTGACGGGATTCGACACCGCCAACCGCCGCGTGCTGCTGCCGGACACCACTGTTAGTTACGACTACCTGCTCATCGCCGCCGGCGCCAGCCACTCCTATTTCGGCCACGACGAGTGGGCGACGCTCGCGCCCGGCCTGAAGACCATCGAGGACGCGCTGGAGATCCGCCGCCGCATCCTGCTGGCCTTCGAACTGGCCGAGAACCAGGCGCGCAAGACCGGTTCGCACGATCCCATTCACATCGCCATCGTGGGCGGCGGCCCCACCGGCGTGGAGCTTGCCGGCACCCTCGCGGAGGTCACCCGCCGTACCCTGGCCAGCGACTTTCGCTACCTCGATCCGGGAAAAGCGCAGATCACACTCATCGAGGGCGAGTCGCGCGTTCTGCCGGCCTACCCGCCGGAGCTGTCGCGCTGGGCGCAGCAGAAGCTGGAGCAACTCGGAGTCCGGGTGCTGCTGTCGGCTCGGGTGACCGCCGTCGAAGCCGGGCGTTTGCGCGTCGGCGAATGCTACGAACCCGCAACCGTTACCATCTGGGCGGCCGGCGTCGCCGCTTCGCCTCTCGGCAAGTTGCTGGGAGCGCCGACCAGGCGCAACGGGAGCGTGCCGGTCGCGCCCGACCTCAGCGTACCCGGCCTGAAGAACGTCTTCGTCGCCGGCGACCTCGCCTATTTCATCGCGACGCCGGACGGCAAGCCTCTGCCCGGGCTGGCGCCCGTGGCGATCCAGGAGGGCCGCGCCGTGGCCCGCAACATCCTGCGCGACCTGCGCGGCGAGGCGCGGCAAAACTTCCGCTACCTCGATAAGGGGACGATGGCGGTGATCGGCCGGGCGGCGGCCATCGCCGACATTCGTGGTTTGCACGTCACCGGGTTCTTCGCCTGGCTGCTGTGGCTGTTCGTCCACATCCTGTATCTGGTTGGCTTCCGCAATCGCGTGCTGGTGCTGCTGGAGTGGGCCTGGTCGTACTTCACTTACCAGCGCTCCGCGCGGCTTATTTATGGCGACCTTCATCTGCCGGGCTTCTCCGATGGCCGGGAGTCCGCTGCGGAGCGTCGCGTCTCGTAATTGCCGCGGTTCCTTCCCTTGGAAATGAGAGGGGAATGGCGCGATACCAGGTCACCCCGCGCCCGCCAAACGTCACAAGCTTCGGTGCGCCTCAACCCAGGGGGCTGTGACATCCCTCTTGACCTGCCGCTGCCGCGCGGCTATGGTGAAGGTCATGCGGTCGTTCTGGCGAGCTGCGTTGTGCCTGCTGCTGGCCTTTGCCGTCTTCGCCATCCTGGTGTCTCCATTCGCCGCCAGCCCTCCGACCACCCTGCTGGCCAAGAACGCGCCGCACGTTCTGCATATCGCCGCTGTTGTGCAAGCCTCACTGCTGTTGGGCTGGATGAGCGCGAATCCTCTGCAACGGCTGGTGATGGAAGGCTCTACCCTTCATTCCGGCCGTGATGTCCTTGCCCTGACTACCGCCCGTCTCTGCTAAGTGCCGCCGGTCCTCGCCCCCGCGCGTTGCCGCGGGCGGCTGGAGGACTTTTTGTGCAGCTTCAGCAACAAAGTTCTCCTGCCTGCTCCTGGGCGGGAGGCCTCCTCTCCCGCTACTCTCCTCGGGAGAGGTACTGAAGGCGGGCGGCTCCCCACCCAACCCCAACACA
>DASUBK010000440.1:0-5430 GCA_035763305.1 Terriglobales bacterium
ACAGTCGCCAGTCGCCGGTTGTCAGTCGCCGGCCGCCACTTCGCATGTTCGAACGTCTCGGTCAGCGCAAGAGATGGGTTCTCCCACTGGCCACTGACCACTGGGCACTCGAACGGGAGACTGGCGACTGGCAACTGGTGACTACTCATGGGCACCCTCGACAGCGAACCCTCCGCAGAGACTCCGGCCCTGGATCCAGGCCGGGGAGACAGGAGAGAGGAAGCGAGAGCGGCCGCGGCGAGGGAGAAGCGCCGGGCCGCTATTTTCGCTTTTTATTCGCCTTCAAATGAGATTCTGCGCCTGCCCCGGCAGGTTGTCAAGAGGCGCATAAAATAAGGCTGAGCTGCACTATTTACGATGCAAAAACTATCATCGGCGTATTCGTCATCTGGTCATCTGGTGAACCGATGATCTGGCGATCGAGTGATCGCCCGGCTGCGCCGATTGGATTGCAGATCCCCCAGATACCGCCCTACCGCTCTATATAATTCCCCCGCCATGATTCGCCGCCTGCTCCTCGTTGTTGTTCTCCTGATCTTTGCTCTTTCCGCTCTCGCCCGCGAGCCCGTCCACGGCCGCAGCGGCATGGTGGTGACGCAGCAGCCGCTGGCCACCGACGTCGGCGTCGCCGTGCTCAAGTCGGGCGGCAACGCAGTGGATGCCGCGGTCGCGGTCGGCTTCGCCTTGGCCGTAGTGCATCCCTTCGCCGGCAATCTCGGCGGCGGCGGATTCATGCTCATCCGCCTGGCCGACGGACGCACCACCTTCATCGACTTCCGCGAGGCCGCGCCCGCCAAGGCCACCCACGACATGTATCTCGACGCCCAGGGCAATCCCACCCAGGACAGCATCTACGGCTGGCGCGCCTCGGGAGTGCCGGGCACGGTTCGCGGGCTGGAACTGGCACACGGCCGCTACGGCCACAAACCCTGGTCGGAACTGCTGAAGCCCGCCGTGGATCTCGCCACCAACGGCTTTCCTGTTTCCTACTGGCAGATGGATTCGTGGAAGCACTACGAGAAGTCGCTGTCCGCGTCGCCGGAATCCAAACGAATCTTTCTCAAGGACGGCGCCTTCTACCAGTGGCACGAAACCTTCCGCCAGCCGGAGTTGGCGCGCACCCTGCAGCGCATCTCTGCCCAGGGCGCGAAGGACTTCTACGAAGGCGAGACCGCGCGCCTGCTGGCCGACGCCATGGCGAAGAGCGGCGGCCTGATCACCCTTGACGACCTGCGCCACTACCGCGCTATCGAGCGCAAGCCGCTGGAGGGCGACTACAAGGGCTATCACATCATCACTTCGCCGCCGCCCAGCTCCGGCGGCGTCGGCATCCTGCAGATGCTCGCCATGCTCAACGGCACCGGCTACGAGAAATTCGGTCCCGGATCGGCGGGCGAATATCACGACCTCGCCGAGGTGATGCGCCGCTACTACGCCGACCGTAACGCCTACCTCGGCGATCCGGATTTCGTGCAGAATCCCATCGCGCAGTTGCTCGATCCCGCCTACATCGAGAAGCGCCGCGCCACCATCCTGCCCGACCGCGCCACGCCCACCAGCGAAGTTTCGCCCGGCCTCGGCGGCTCCGTCACCGCGAGGTCCGAGGGGGCTAACACCACGCACTACAGCATCGTGGACAGCGAGGGCAACGCGGTCGCGGTGACGTACACGTTGAACAACGGCTACGGCAGCGGCGTCACCGTTCCCGGCGCCGGCTTCCTGCTCAACGACGAGATGGACGATTTCTCCGCCAAGCCGGGCACGCCCAACATGTTCGGACTGGTGCAGGGCGAACGCAACGCCATCGCGCCCGGCAAGCGGCCGCTGTCGTCGATGGTGCCGACCATCGTGACCAAGGACGGCAAGCCGTTCCTGGTGCTGGGCGCGCCGGGCGGCTCGACCATCATCACCGCCGTGCTGCAGGTCATGCTCAACGTCATGGATTTCGGCATGAACGTGCAGGACGCGATCGACTTTCCCCGCGTGCATCACCAGTGGAAGCCCGACCGGCTGGACATCGAGCGCGGCATCTCGCCCGACACCATCGCCGCGCTGAAGAAGATGGGCTACGACATCCAGGACGCGCATCCGGTGGTGCTGGCGCGGGTGGAAGCGGTCGAGGTCAAGGACGGCTGGCTGCTGGGCGGCCACGACGGCCGCGGCACCGGCAGCGCGGCGGGATATGAGCAGTGACCGTGTGGCACGGGTCTTTGACCCGTGTGCCCCAGAACTTCGACTCCGCTTGCCACGGGTCAGAGACCCGCGCCACACAACCCCTCCTGCATCAAACGCGCAGCGGAGCTGCTGCATCACACTAGGTTTGCGCTCCGCATGGGAATCAGGCCGGTTCACACGAAGTACACGAAGCTTCCACGAAGGTTCACCTTCGTGCGACCTTCGTGTCCCTCGTGTGAACCGGTCTTGCTCAACACCATCCGAATTTTGATGGTTTCCCTCTTTGCCGCTGCCTGGCTCTTCGCACAAACTCCAGCAACCGGCCTACCCAGCGCTTCCGACGTCATCGCCTACCTCAACCAGACGCTGGACTGGCACCGCCAACTCGCCGTGGAGGAGCAGCTGACCTCCGATCCCGCCGACACCCTGTTCGTCTCCGACAGCAAGCAACTGGACACGCAGATTGTGCGCAAGTCGTTTGACTTCGCCCGTGCGGCGGCGCCGCTGATCGGCAGCACAGCAGCCTCCACCACGTCCGCGCAGCCCAGCCGCTTCCAGTCGCTGCTACGCTCGGCGGCCGCGGCCGAAAACGAGGCCAGGCAGACCCAGGCGGAGGCCGAATCCGTGCGGGCGCAACTCGCGCGTGCGCCGGCGCGCAAGCGGCCCGCCCTGCGGGCGCAGCTCGACGAACTGGAGAGCGAGATCTCCCTCGCCCAGACCCGCAGCCAGACCCTGCGCCAGATGCTGCAATTCGTCAGCGGCGCGGGGGCGGCGGGCGGGGCGAACCTGCCGGCACAGATCGAGGAGTTACAGCGCTCGGTGCCGGAGACGCTGCCGGTCAATCCCAACTCCGAGACCAGGACGGCGACCGCCGGCAACACAAGTTCAGCGCAGGCGAACCGCCGTCCGGAACCATCCGGCATCCTCGCGCTCCTCACCGACCTGGTAGCGCTGAAGCGCAAGGTTCACACCCTCGACCAGGCAATCTCCTCCACCGATTCGCTGGGCGAGGCGGCGAAGCAGGTGCGCACGCCTATGGTCACCGCCCTCACCGCCGCCACGCGGCAAGGCGAGCAATTGGCGAGCGCGGCCGACAATGCCGATCCCGCCCAGTTGCAGGACCTCAAGAAGCAACTGGACGCGCTCACCGCCACCTTCAAGCAGCTGGCGGCAGTGGTGCTGCCGCTGGGCGAGCAATCCATCCTGCTCGACAGCTACAAGACCAATCTCGCGCGCTGGCGCGACACGGTGCACAACCAGTACGAGGTCGAATTGAAGGAAGCGGCAATCCGCGCGGCAGTATTCGGCCTGGTCATCGTGGTGGTGCTGATCCTGTTCGAGCTGTGGCGCAGCGCCATCTTCCGCTACGTGCACGACGTGCGCCGCCGCTACCAGTTCCTGCTGCTGCGCCGCATCCTGCTGTGGTTCGTCATCGGCATCACCATCGCCTTCGCGCTGGCGTCGGAGATCGGCTCCATCGCCACCTTCGCGGGACTGATCACCGCCGGCGTCGCGGTCGCCCTGCAGAACCTGATCATGGCGATCGCGGGATATTTCTTCCTCATCGGCAAGTACGGCGTGCGCGTCGGCGACCGGGTGCAGATTTCCGGCGTCACCGGCGACGTAGTGGACGTCGGCCTCATTCGCCGGCATTTGATGGAAGTGGGCGGCTCCGACACCGACCGCCATCCCACCGGGCGCATCGTGGTGTTTTCCAATGCCGTGGTTTTCCAGCCGGCGGCCAGCTTCTACAAGCAGATTCCCGGCACCAGTTTCCAGTGGCACGAGGTGTCGCTCATCCTGGCGCCGGAATCCGACTACCGCATCGCCGAGCGCCGCATCGTGGGGGCGGTGGAGACCGTCTACGCGGAGTACCACGAGCGCATCGAGCAGCAGCACCGGCAGATGGAGGAGACGCTGAACGTCACCGTGCCGGTGCCGCGCCCGCACAGCCGCCTGCAACTCACGCAGAATGGGCTGGAGGTGGTGATCCGCTATCCGGTGGAGATGGACACCGCCGCCGAGATCGACGACAAGATCACGCGCGAGCTGCTGAAGGCGCTCGAGAAGCCGCCGCGCCTGCGTCTGGTGGGCTCGGGCACGCCGAATATCCAGCCGGTGCCGGGGCCGGAGGGTGGGGCCACGACCGAATCCCAGCCGAGCGACCGTGTCGCATAGAACCCCGATGGTGCCCCACATCTGCCGCTTTGGGCAGATGTGGGGAACGACCATCCCGGCTACCCACGTCTGCCAAAACCGGGCAGACGTGGGGCACCCTCACAGCATCTACAAACAGAGGTCTCCGGTGAACCGCTTCGCCAGTGCTGCCGCTGCTGTTGTGATCTGCGTGGCCTCGTGGGCCAATCCGGCAGCGGCTCAGAATTCGGGCTGCGTCGCGACCAGCGTGACCCAGGCGCGCTACGACCTTGCGCGCTTCGGCACCGGCCTGCGTCACACGCCGCGCAACATGGTGCGCCGCCGCAACCTGGAATGGGAGATCCCAGTGGCTCTCGGCGCCGCGGCGCTTATCGGCGCCGCCGACCGCCACGCCAGCAACCAGGTCACCTCCGCGTCGCTGCAAAGCAATTCCAGCCTGGCCTCGAATATCGGACTCGGATTGGAGTTGGGCGCGAGCGGCGCAGCGTGGCTGGCCGGTTGTCATAAGCAGGACGACGGCTTGCGCTCCACCGGCGAAATGGCTCTGGAGGCGGCTGGAGTCGCCCAACTGCTGGATCTCGGGTTGAAGGAAGCCTTCCGGCGGGTGCGGCCGAACGGCAAGAACGAACCCGGCGATTTCTGGGACGGCGGCAGCTCGTTCCCCTCGGGGCACGCGACGGTCAGCTTCGCCATCGCCAGCGTGGTGGCCCATCGCGCCCACCGCCGCTGGATCAAGTGGGGAGCCTACGGGCTGGCCACGGCCGTTACCGCCGCCCGCTTCGGCGCCCGCAAGCACTTCCTCTCCGACCTCGTCATCGGCAGCACCCTCGGCTATGTCACCGGAACCTACCTCAGCGAACCACACTGACAACAGCGGCACTCGCCTTCAGCGACAGAAACTCAGGGATGTGGACACGCGCTATCATGCACCGGGAGTGATGCAAAGCGAGCTAAGTAGTGATAATGTATGGTCCGCCGCGGGCCGCCAAGAAGAAACCCAACGAAAAACACAGTCTGCGCAAATGTATCCGGCCTCTGGTTGGAGCCGTCGCTCCGGGCCACGATGATGATGCGCGCGCGTCGGTCCTTCTAACGTCT
>DASUBK010000441.1:0-4849 GCA_035763305.1 Terriglobales bacterium
ATCGTCACCTTCCCGGTCGATAAGGCGACCTTCGACGCGCGCAAATCATTGACCGTGGACGTGGTGCCCTACTACGTCAAGGGAGTGACGCTGGGGAAATAGAACCAGCAGCCGGCATTCGGTATCCAGAGATGCCGGGGCCCTGGCGCCCCGGATGTCACTTTTTCCTTGGCTGCGCATCAGAGGACAAGCGCGATGCCCGCGGCCGAGTGCTATCCACACTCTGTCTGCTTTCGCCTGGCTCATGTCGCGGCCGGGGCCACGCCATGAGGACGGCAATGCATGAAATTGAGAATCCTTCCCGACTAAGCCGGCTGCAAGAACCGGTAACCACGAAGCCGCTACCGGCGACGAACGCATCGGATCGAAGTGACGCCCGGGCGAAGTTGGCGCCGTTTGCCGGGATTCCCCTGCGCTTGATTGTCGGTTATGGATTCCTGGCACACGGCTTGGCAAAGTGGTCCAGGGGACCGGAAGCATTTGCCGGCATTCTGCAGGCGACAGGCGTTCCTTGGCCCCACCTGATGGCTTGGCTCACAATCGCCACCGAGATCATCGCCGGCATCGCGTTCCTGATCGGCGCCTTTGTTCCCCTGGTAAGTATTCCCGCCGCCATTCTGCTGGTGGTTGCCGTCTTCACCGTCCATCTGCCCTACGGTTTCAGTTCCATCAAGCTGCTGAGCTTCAACAATGGACGAGCGCAGTTCGGGCCGCCAGGATACGAATGCGATCTCCTCTACCTGGCCTGCCTTGCCGCGATGGTCTTGCTGGGCCCGACTCCCTGGTCCGTGGACAAATATCGGGACAAGAGTCCTGCGAATCCGCAGTTGATGTGAAGCGGAGCGAGAAGGTGGGGCCGGAGTCGCTCGCGCGCTTTGCTCAGGATGGCACACGCAAAACAGCAGCCAGGATTGCCCCGGCTGCTGTAGTTCCTGATCGCCAATTGCTCACCGCTGATTGCCGGCGCCGGCTGCTAATTGTTCTGCAGCGGCGGCGTGGGCGCATTCTTGGGCGTGCTCAAATATCCTGCGATCGAGTTCTTGTCCGCCTGGAAGACCACCACTTCGTACAGCATCTTGTCGCGCCCGGTGTAGAACTGCAGCGGCTCGTTAAGCGTGCGGTCTTTCTTCTCGATCGTGCGGTCGTCCGCCATCACCGCCAGCGTGAACTTCCCTCTCTTCTGGTCCACCTTCTTGAGCGCCAGGCTCACGGTCGAAACCGGCGTGGGATGGCTTCCCTTCTTCAGCGTGAACTCGAAGTAATTGCGATCGCCTTTGTGTTTGAGCAGCTCCAATTCACCGCGCGTCGTGGCGATGAGCCCGCTCTGCACCCCGAGGTCGCCCAGCGCGCTGTCCAGCTTTTTCTTGGTGGCCTCCAGGTCGGAGCGGGTGGAGGCGATATCGGTCTTCGCCCCGCCCAGATCCGTTTTCACCCCGGCCACTTCGCCGCTGACCGACGACACCTGCTGCGCCGTCTGCTGCTGCTGCGCGGTCAGCTTCTCCTCGGCTTCCTTCTGCTCTTTTTTCAATTCGGCGGCGCGCGCCGCCATCTGCTTCTGCGTCATACCCAGCTTGGACGCCAGCGCTTCCGAGGATTCCTTCAGCTCCGACTGCGTCATCCCCAGCTTCTTCAGCAGCTGCGCGTTTTCCGCCGTGGCCTGCACCTGGGCCGCTTCCACCTTCTCCAGGCGCCCGCGCATGTCGAGAATGAAATACAGCGACACCGCCACGTACAGCGCCGCCACACCCACCAGGATGTTGCGTACCAAATGATCGGGCCCCTGCGGCACACCTTGCTCTTCCAACATAAGGCTCCTAGCTGATTGTGAGTAGCTGGTTCAATTGTTCTGCAGAACCGCTAAGGTTTCAAGTTTCTAGTTTCAAGTTTCCAGTCACCGGCGCGACGCCCGCGGACGGCCTGCGAGTTCCCTACATGAAATACGCCTTGGAAACTGGAAGCTGCTCACTCTAACCCTGTCGAACCACGGTTGTTTCGCGCTGCGGCGCCACCAACAAAAAGCGAGATTTTGCGCCCCAACGGCGCTTTTGGGCAGCCCAATTGCACACCGCTATCGCAGTGCAGCACCCCCTGGACACCGCAGCCGCGGCTGCGGCATGAGTAAAGTCTCAGAGCTTCAGCCGCTTAGGAATCAGCCGCAGAGTTGATGCCGGGGGCGGCCCTTAGCGACGGTCGAATCCATTTACGGCACGCAGATGCCAGACATGGCAACCGTCATTCTTACGTGGTGAGGGAGCAAAAATGTTTCGCATGAAATCCGCCATCATTGTGGTCCTGGTGGCAACGGCGGGGTGGCTCATGGCCGCCCAGAATCCCAGCCCAGGCGCCGGCAGCGCGCCACACCCAGCGCCGTCCCTGGTTCGAATCCTCACTCCTCCGCCGGACGCTCACCTGGCGCAGCCGTTTGTGACGGTCGAATACGAACTCACGAATCCGGCCGCCAGCCCTTCGCCCAGCTATCGGGTGCAACTCGACGGCCGCGATCCCCTGATTACCGCCACCACTAGCGCGACCTTCAGCAGCGTGAGCCCCGGCCCGCACACCGTCACCGTGGACCTGGTGGACGCCAACAACACTCCGGTCGCCGGCGCGCGGGCCCGGGTATCGTTCCAGATCCTGGCGCCGTCGCCGCAGCCCACCGGACCCATGGTGCGCCTGCATGCGCCCGATCCGATCCTGATGCGGGCGGCCCTGGAAGAACCGCTGCTGCCGTTATCCGCCGAGGCGGCGCAGGCGCTGCCCTCTTCCGCCGGCGCCCTGCCCCTGTTGTCGGTAATTGGCTTTGGCGTGCTGCTGGGCGGCATTGCCTCGGCCATGAAGACCCGCTGAGCGGAGCTGCCGGAAATCGCGCAACTCCGCTTCTGTGACCCTGGATTCGGCATCCCACTTAGTACAGGAGGCCCCGAGCCACCAGGGAGACACCGCGCGCAATGAAGATTCCTTCTCTCGCCGATCTCAAGCGGGAATGGCGCAACGCCGTGCCCGTGGTTTTGGTTCTCGCCGGCATCGTTCTCATCGTTTACGTCGGGGCGCAGTACGCCGAGATGTACCTGGCCCAGCGGCGTCTCGCGCGGGAGTGGGCCGCGCAGCAGATGCAGGCCAAGACCAGTGCTCCTGCAAGTTCTCCCAAGCCGGCCGACGATGGCCTGGTTCGCCTCGAGATCCCCAAGATCAGTCTCGATTCCGTGGTCGTCGAGGGCACGACCCACAAAGCGTTGCTGCTGGGACCGGGGCACATTGAATCCACTCCCGAACCGGGCGAGTCCGGCAACGCGGTGATCAGCGGCCATCGCGACACCTTCTTCCGCCACATCCACGAACTGGAGAAGGGCGACACCGTGCTGGTGCGCCGCGCCGGCCAGACCTACCGCTACGAAGTGACTGATAAGAAGGTAGTGCCGCCGGAGGACGTGTCCGTGCTCGAGCCCACGCGCGACACCGAACTCACTCTCATCACCTGCTATCCGACCTACTACATCGGGCCGGCGCCCAAGCGGCTGGTCGTCTTCACCCGGCTGATCGGCAACGGCTCGGGCGAGCAGACCGCGGCCGAATCCACTGCTCCCGCCGCCAGCGCCGCCGCCGGACACTAGCACTCAGCATTCAGCACTCAGCACTCAGTCTGACCGCGGCTCAGCACAGGCCTGCGAACGTGATCAGCGGAGGCGCTGAATACTGATTGCTGAGTGCTGAATGCTGGTTCTCGTACAATCATCCGGTGAAATCCTGGGACGCGATTCTCGTAGGCGGCGGCGTGATCGGCTTGTCGCTCGCCATCGAGTTGCGCAAGCGCCGCCTAACCGTGCTGGTAATCGAGCGCGGCGAACCCGGCCGCGAGGCTTCGCACGCTGCCGCCGGCATGCTGACCTCCGCCGCCGATCCGCACACCCCTCCCCGGCTTCGCCAGCTTGCCGGCGCCAGCTTCGCTCTCTATCCCGAATTCGTGCTCGAAATTGAAGACGAGTCGCGCAGGCGGGTGGACTTCCGCGCCGAGGGCACGCTGCTGTTTCCCCAGGATTCCGCGTGCGGCAAGCCTCTTTCGTCGGAAGAAGCCGCCAAGCTGGAACCCGCATTGGGCACGCCGCTGCCTGCCAGTTTCCTTAAGGAAGCCAGCGTGGATCCGCGGCAACTGATCGCGGCCCTGCTGCGCGCCGCCAGGCACCGCGGCATCGAGATCGCCTCGGGAACGCCGGTCATTTCTCTGCGCGAAGACGGCGGCCGCTGCGCCGGCGTGCGCACCGCCCGTACCGAGTTCCACGGCGGCTGCGTGGTGAATTGTGCCGGCGCCTGGGCGGGCGAACTGGGCGCGCCGCCGCTGCCGACGCGTCCTGTTAAAGGCCACATGCTGGCGGTGATCCCTTCGCGCCGGCAGATGATCCGCCACGTGCTGCGCGGCGCCGAGGTTTATCTTGTCCCCCGCAGCGACGGCCGCGTCGTCATCGGCTCCACCCTGGAGGATGCCGGCTACGACAAGCGCGTTCACGCGCACGTCATCCAGAGCCTGCACCAGTTGGCCGCCAACCTGGTGCCGGAACTGGGTGAGGCCAAGATCATCGAGGCCTGGACGGGCCTGCGGCCTGCCCTTCCCGATGAACTGCCCGCCCTCGGCCGCGGCGCGCTCGACGGCTACTTCATCGCCACCGGCCATTACCGCAACGGAATCCTGCTGGCGCCGATCACCGCGCAGGTGATGGCGCAGGTAATCCGCGGCGAGCAACCGAGCTGCGATCTGCAGGCTTTTGCGCCATCGCGATTTGCGAATGCCTCTCACGTGTCATCCTGAGCGAAGCGAAGAATCTATGAATCCGTTCACCCGAAGCAGGTCTTCTTA
>DASUBK010000442.1:0-10844 GCA_035763305.1 Terriglobales bacterium
TTGCTTTGGTCCTGGCCCCGGGTGGAGCAGGGCTTCAGCGCTGCAACCAGATGGCAGAAATGACAAGGGCTTTAGCCTGTGAGGTCCTTCCGCGAAGTACCTCAGCGGCTAAAGCCGCATTGATCCATGAAACAGAGCCGCAGGCCTGAACGCCTGCTCCACCCGCTCCCTAAGCTTGAGCCGCAGGCCTGCTCCACCCGTCTAACACCTAACAACCAACCACTAACAAGGCTATTTCTTTCCGCCCACTGCGTCCAGGCACTTGCCGTAGAGCTCCAGCAGGTGCTGGGCGTAATCCTCGGCCTTGACGGGCGCCCCGCCGCTGCGCTCGAAGCCCGCGCCGCCTCCCGAGCCGGTCTTGCCGTAGCCCGTGGTCATGGCGATGAACCTCATGAGATCGAGGGCGATGTCTTCGTTGCGGCGTGAGCCCACGGCGGGCTGGCGTACGTCGTCCATGGAGAATCCTCCGGGCGGGCTGACCCTGATCGGTCCGAGTTCGACTTCTTCTTCAGAAGCGTGCAAAGCGATGCTCCGAACACTTGATGATAGCAGAGCAATGTGGGGAACTGGCGATCTGGTGAACTGATGATCTGGTGATCGAAATATCGATTAAAACGGCAGCCCCCCTTGATTGACGGGGCAGCAGCCCGCGAAGCGGGCGGCAGAATGTGCAGCCCCGGGCGTAAGCCCGGGTAACTGTCAAAGAATGACCACGAGTCCCAGGGACGGCACTGCTGCTGTCCTTATCGTCCGAAAGGCAAGACAAGTAGTGCAAAGTTGTACGCGGCGTGAAATGCAAAGCACGAAGCCACGGAGCGCGTCTTGATTCTAACGATTGCCGCTACCACTCCCAGTGAGAAGAAAAGGGGCAGTAATCGATAGCCGCCTACGTGGACCAGCGCAAAGGCGAAAGCCGTTAGAGTAACCGTGCCCACTCTTCCTAGCTTCGTCGAAATCGCCATGAACAAGATGCCGCGGAAGTAGCATTCTTCGACGAACGGCTGCACTGCTACCGCCCCGGCGATGTATAGCAAAATATTGAGAGCCGCCAGCCGATCTGTGAAAGACATTACTTCCATGTGCCCTATGCCCATCAGAGCATCAACGAGTGCAGCGAAAGCAATTCCGATTGCTATCGAGGGCAGAGCGTGCCGATTCAGGTTCCAACTGAAGCTTGATAATGGATTCCGAATACGGCGTCCCTTACAGATCAGAAGCACGACCGCGGCGACAACCGCGAACTCTACGAGGGCGACGATTAGCGCGGACAGTTGATGGGCCTGGAAAGTCCAGCCACGCAACCACGCTGGCGCTGCCGGCCACGGATTCGGCGCAAGCCAAACCCCTGCCGCTAATCCGATAATTAAGGCGAGACCGACGATCGCGGCGTTGGCAAGCCGCCATGTGTCACGCACTGGCCTTGCGCAGGCCTCGCTGGTGTTGGTCATCGCTCATTCGGCAATCGACAATCGGCATTCGGCAATGCTAGGTTTCCACCGCCACGTGGCACACCCGGCCGACGATGTAGTCCGACACGCGCGTGCCCTCGGCGACCGGCAGCAGGCTGATGGGGTACTCCTGGTTGTGCGGGCGCAGCACCAGGTTGCCCTCCGCCTGCTCCACGTACTTTACCGTCACCGCGCCCTCGTGCCGCACCGCGAACATGGTGCGGTCCTGCTTGCGGTAGGGTTTAAGGGCATTGTAGTGGCGGTCGATGAGCACGGTGGAGCCGGGCAGCAGGCGCGGGAACATGCTCATGCCCTCGCGCGCGTCCACCTTGATGAGCACGAAGCGGCGCCAGTCGCTGCGCGGCGACGCCATCTCCGGCCGCAGGCGGTTGAGGAAGCCCTTCTTGAATTTCAGGATGTCCTTGACCTCTTCGCTGGCCACCAGCGGCTCGCCGGCGGCGATGCGTCCTTCCACCAGCACCACGTTTTCGAAGGCGTCCGCGCTGGGGGGCAGGATGGTGGCCCGTTTGTTGACTTCGTTGGGATCGAGCAGGTCCAGCACCGACAGCCGCAGCACACCGAGCACGCGGTCCATGGCCTCCAGGCTGAGCCCACGCTTCTTATTAAGGAAATTCGATACGTGCGCTTGTTTGAACCCGGCCTGCTGCGCCACCCGCAACCCGGTCAGCTCGCCGGAATCAATGCGCGCCCGCAACTCTCTCCGCAGTTGGTCTTGTAGGGCGCGAAATTTCATGCGCGCACTATAACATATCGCTATAGGATTTCCCGAAGTGATATGCGAGTAGGAATAAACTTTCCGGGGACGCGATTCCCGTCTTGACATCTCTCCCTGCAAGTTATACACCGAAACTCGATGTATAGCTACATGGCCAAAAAATGCTGCAAGGAGCGCCTGATGGACCCCGCTGTTCCCGCCCCCGCCGCCGTGCCCGACGAGCAGCTGTTCAGCGAACTGCGCCGCCGCGTGCGCCAGTCCGAACTGCTGCCCGCCGCGCTGGAGAAAATTCTCTACCGCCTGCGCTTCACCGGCCGCCTCACCGTGGTGCTGCACAACGGCCGGGTGCAGAAGTGCGGCTACGAGGAGGGCTACTGCCGCCGCCGCCCCGGCGCCGAGTTGCCCACGTGAAGCGGTTGCCGGTTGTCAGTCGCCAGTCGCCGACAACCGACAACTGACAACCGGCAGCTGAGAACGAAATAACCCAGCAGGTCTTCGTACCAGCCCAGCCCTGCGCCGATCGCGTCCCGCGCGCGTTCGGTGTGGGGCTTTTTGCTATGGGCCGTATGCCATTCGCGGGTTGCCGTTCGCTGTTCGCCGTTCGCGGTCAGCGGATCGGCTTTGCGAACCGCGAAAGGCGAATGGCGAACCGCGAATCGCGCCAAGTGATCATCCAGGAGGAACGATGTCCAGCCCCGTCCCCGAAATTTCCACCCTCGAACTCAAGTACTGCGAGCGCTGCGGAGGCCTGTGCCTCCGGCCCCGCGCCTCGCGCGCCGTTTACTGCCCTGCCTGTGCCCGCCGCCTGCGCGAGTTGCCTCCGGCGGACGGTGTGTCGGTGAGTCGTTCGATCGGTCCGTGTGACCCCGGCGGCTGCGCGCGTCCCCAAGAGCCGCCGGTCGCGTGGCTCCCTGCGGGCGAAAGACCGATTGACGGACAGGGCGAAGAAGCGAGGTGCCGCCCATGAGCGCGCCACGGCCGGAGATCGACCTGCCGCCCGCACTGTCGTTTTATCGCGACCGCACCACCGCCCTGCTGCGCCGCTACGAGCGTGTTTCGGTGGAGGTCGGACGGCTGCCATCGTGGTTCGGACGCGAGTATTTCCGCGCCCGGGTGACCAGCTACCGCCCGTCCAGCTTCGAAGACGTGGTGGTGTTTGTGCACGATATCGAGCGCAGCCTCGACCGTCTCGATCCGCGCTTGCGGCTCCTGCTCGACCGCATTGCCATTCAGGATTACAGCGAGCTGGAACTGGCGGCGGAAGTGCACATGACCGAGCGCCGGTTCCGCGACCTCTACCACGACGCGCTCGACTGCCTCAGCCAGGACTTTCTCGATCGCGGCATCCTTCATCCTCGCGATGCCCGGGCGCCGCGCTCCGGCAGCCACATCACTTTGCGCGTCTCGCGCGCGGTCGAAGAGGCGGGCGAGACGGGCCCGGAACTCGACTTCTCTTCGGTGAGCAGCGAAGCAGGGGACAGCAGCGGTGGCGCAGCGGCCGAAGCAGAGTTGCCGGCGGAGCTTGTCAACCCCACAAAATTCATCGATTCTTCGCAAGCGTCTCAGCCGTAAGGAAATATATTTTTCAAAACCATTTCCGGTTTACCCCTGTGAATCTGCTATGCTGAAATTAAGAGTGAAGAAAAACACCGGCGCCCGTTGCGGCGCCGGTTTTCTTTTGGCGCTTGGTCGTCAGTCGTTGGTCGTTGGCCGCTCGGGAACACTACTCATCCCAACGATCCGCGAAGGACGAACGACCAACGACCATTAACGAGGACTCATGCCCAATCCGAATCTCTCAAGCCTGCCTCGCCTGCGCGGGCCGCGCCGCTCCTCCGCCGAGGAGCCTGAGCCCCGCCGCCCGGCGCGGCCCGCGCTGCAGGCCATCCGCGAAGACAAGGACGAAGTCATCGAGGCGATGCTCGTCGAAGCCAAGAAGGGCAGCTACCTGCACGCCAAGTTCTGCTTCGACTTCGCCGGCATTACCGCCGCCGATCCGGCCGCGGTGGCCGAGCAGCAAAAGTCGCTGGCGCAGTACCTCATCGACCAGCTCGATCTGGAACCGGAGAACGAGCCGGCGGACGCCTGAGCAGGAACTGGCGATCTGGTGAACTGGCGATCTGGCGATCGGCTTCACACTGGATCCGATGCACTTACGGCCCGATGGCCAGATCATCAGATTCGCCCGATCGGCGGATTTCTTCCGTTCCGCTTTGAACTGCGTTCCCGCAAACGCGCCGCCGCCGCCGCGTCCGTTACAATGAGTTACAGGTGGGGAAGCTTCCGAAGGTAGATTGCTGACTGCGGCTGCTGTCATGTTGCGGTCTGTCATCTTCGGTCTTCCGCTCCGAGACTCGGCAATCGGGAATCGGCAATCGTTCATGGACATGACCTGGATCACGGACCGCATCGCAGTGGGCGGCGGCATTTGGAACGCGGAGAACATGGCGGAGGTCGCCCGCCGCGGCATCACCCACATCGTGGACATGCAGGTGGAGTTCGACGACACCGAACTGGCCGCGCCCTACAACATCGAGGTGCTGTGGAACCGCACCGACGACGACTTCCAGCCCAAGCCGCCGGAGCTGTTCCAGCGCGCGGTGGACTTCGCCGTGCCCGCGCTCGACCGGCCCGACACCAAGATTTACGTCCACTGCGCCGCCGGGGTGCACCGCGCCCCGATGGTGACCCTGTGCCTGCTGCGGGTGCTCGGCTACTCGCTGGACGACGCCATCGCGCTGGTCGAGTCGCGCCGCCCGGTGGTGGATTTCGCCGACGTCTACGTGCGCTCGGTGGAGAACTTCGTGAAGTCCTACGCGCCGGCAGCGAAGTAGCTGCCGGCAATCAGCATTCAGCTTTGTCATTCTGAGCGAGGGCGCAGCCCGAGCGAAGAATCTATGCATTCCTTCACCGCCCGAAAAACTCCGTGTCCTTCGTGGCCCTTCCTGTCCTTGGTGTGAACTAGCAGAGCCGGTTCCCACCAAGGACACGAAGGATCCGCCAAGGCTGCCTCCGAACATCGGGAAGAATCATGACGAACATCCTGTGCCGCCCCGGGCGGCTTTTTTGTTGCCTGATTTCGCTGCTGCTGGCCGCCAATCTCGCCGCGCAGCCGACCAAAACCCTGATCACCGACACGCTGTACCGCGCCGACGGCTCGCCCGCCGCGGGGACGCTGCTGATCTCCTGGCCGGCGTTCACCGCGGCCGAAGGCAAGGCGGTCGCCGCCGGCTCGATCACCGTGCCCATCGGCGCGCAAGGAGCGGTATCGCTGCAACTGGTACCGACGCAGAACGCCACCCCGCCCGGCACGTATTACCGGGTCACGCTCAAGCTCGACGACGGCACCAGCACCACCGAGTACTGGACGGTGCCGGCGCAGTCGCCGACCACCATCGCCGCCATCCGCTCCACCGTGGTGCCGGCGTCGGTGGCGCTGCAGGTCGCCTCGCGCGAGTACGTGGACTCCGCCTTCGTGCACAAGCAGGGCGACGAGAGCGTCGCCGGAGTGAAGACCTTCGGCGCCTCGCCCCTGGTTCCAACGCCATCGGGCGACTCGGCAGCGGCCAACAAGCAGTACGTGGACGACGCGGTGCTGGGCGTCAATGCCGGCACCATCCTGACGATTTCCAAGGGCGGCACCGGCGCTTCCTCCTTCACGCCGGCGCGCTGCGTGCGCGTGGCCGCCGACGGCAACAGTCTGGAGTCCTCCGCCGCCGACTGCAACACCGCCAGCGACGCCGACACCGTGGACGGCTTGCATGCCGCGCAACTCGGCGGCGGCGCGGCGCTGCACGCGGTGAAGGACTGCTCGCTGCCGGCGGACGGCGCCAGCGACATCGTCCCTGCGCTGGCCGCCTGCGAAGCGGCGCATCCCGCCGCCAGCATCGCCTTTCCCGCCGGACGCTACCGCGTGGGCACCTCGCACACCATACCGCGCGACGTGGCGATCGACCTGGTGGGCGGCGCGGAGTTGGAGGTGGACGCGGGTGTGACTCTGAGCGTGGACGGCGGGTTCACCGCCAGCGCGACGCGCCACTTCACCGGCGCCGGAACCGTGACCCTGCCCGGCACGGCGCGCATCCTGCCGGAGTGGTACGGCGCGAAAGGGGACGGCGTTACCGACGACGCGCCCGCCATCCAGGCGGCGATCGACGCCAATCCCGGCCGCACCATTCTCTTCACCAAGCACAAGAATTACGACTTCTTCATCGGCTATGAGGGCACCGACGGCATCGACTACCGCCTCGGCTCGCGCCTGCTGGTCAACGCCGCCAGCACCTCGCTGGAGTGCGGCTCCTGGAACGGCGCCGGTCTGAACACCAGCAACGGCTGCTCGCTGATCGTGGATCGCGAGGCGGCGGGGGGAATCTGGTTCCAGGCCTCCTGCTTCAACTGCTCGTTGCGCGGCATCAACGTGGTCGGCCATTACTACATCATGGTCAATCCCAACTACTGGTTCCCGACCCTGAGCCAGGATGGAGTGCTGGTCACCGGACCGTATTTCCACTGCAGCGCTTCCAGCGTCATCGCCATGGGCCGCCACGGGTTCTACATCGAAGGCAACCACCTGCTGGACGGCGGCATTCCCGACTTCCCCCGCTTCGATTCCTGCGCCGCCATCGACAACCAGCAGGTCGGCCTGTATATCCATGGCGCCGATGCCAACCAGGGCACCTTTACCAACTTCAACGCCATCGGCAACAACCATCTTGGCATCCAGGACGATTCGCAACTGGGCAACGTGTACATTGCCCCGCACGCCAATGCCAACGGCAGCATGAGTACCTGGGATGCCAGCGCCATCGCCAGCATTGCGCGCAGCAACAACGTGGTGACGGTCACGCACGCTGCCCTGGCCGACAACGCCGGGCCGCCCGCGGCCGGGAACGCGATGACCATCGCCGGTGCCGCGGGCATGACCACCTCGCCCAATGGAACTTTCCTGGTGTGTGGTCCGCCCAACGCGGGCTGCGTCACGCCCTCGGAGTTCACTTTCAGCTACCAGCAGAGCGGTCCCAACGAGACCGGCGCGGCTGCCACCGGCACGGTCCGCATGGCGCAGCTCAACGAAATCGCCGCCAGCTTCTGGAACGAGGGCAGCGGCGCGAGCTACATCGGCGCCTACTCCGGCAGCGGCTCCGGCGTGTGGATCCAGCCCTACACCGAGCTGAATCAGGGCGACGGCGTTCACGGCTGCGTGAACTTCACCTCGCCCATGTCGTCGATCGTCGGAGCGCATTTCGCCTGCGGCCAGGGCCCGAGCAGTCTGTCTCCCGAGTTCATCAACGGAACCCAGACGGTCGCCTTCAGCAACACCAACGGAGTGTCGATCCGCGGCGGCGCCAACACCACCGGCGTGCTGAACCTCAATCCCGGCAAAGATTCGCTGCAGGCCTTCGCCATCAACTGGGAGGACCCGTCCGGCAACACGACTTACTGGCAGGCGCAGGGCGCCGCCGGGGGAGACTTCCACATCCAGGACTACGCCAACAACGTGCGCCGCCTGACTTTCGGGGCGACCGGCGACACCGGGCTGTCGTCGTCCGGTTCGGGCGTGATTCGCAACAACTGGCAGAACAACTCCGGCACCGGCGGCTGGCAGTTGTGGTCGGGCGGACCGTCGCCCACCGGGCCGGTGGTCAGCATGACGAACACCGGCAATGTGAGCGCGCGCCAGTACACCTCGACGGTCGCCGGCGGTACCGCGCCCCTGGTGGTGGCCAGCAGCACCGCGGTCGCCAACCTGAATGCCGACCTGCTCGACAACAAGCACGCCGCCGACTTCCTGGCCAACAGCACCGCCCTGGCGCAGACGAAAGTCTGCACCGGCAGCGACAAGGTCAGCGCCTACGATGCCGCTACCGGCCAGTTCACCTGCGCCGCCGATCAGAGCAGTGGCGTGGGCGGCGGCACTACATTGCAGGTGGAAGGCGCGGCGTTGGCCGCGACGGTCAACTTCAACGCCACCACGCCGGCCGCGGAAACGGGCTACGTGAACGCGAAGCTGCAGAAGTCGGCGGGCGGCGATTCGGTGTCCATCGAGGTACCGACCGGGACGACGCTTAGCACCGTTGCCGCGGGCAACCACAACCATGACAGCGCCTACGTCGCCAGCAACGGCGCCATCAGCGGCGCCACCCGGACCAAGATCACTTATGACGCCAAGGGACTGGTGACAAGCGGAGCGGATGCGACTACGGCCGACATCGCGGCCTCCGTCGACAAGAATTATGTGACCGATGCGCAGCAGGCGGCGCTGGCCGGCACCAGCGGCACGCCAGGCACGGCGAACCGCTACGTCACCGACGGCGATTCGCGTCTCACCGACGCGCGCGTCGCCGCCGGCGGCAACGCCGACACGCTCGACACCAGGCATGCCAGTGACTTTCTGGCCGCGACCACCGCGCTGCCGCAATCCCACTCCGAACTGCAGAAGTTTCTCGCCACCTACGATGCGGAAACGGGGAGTTTCACCGCCGCGCAGCCGTCCTGCGGCGGCCTCTCCGACTCCGGCAACGCCTGCGTGAGGAGCGTCGGCACCACCGCCGGCACGGTGGCGACCGGCGATCACGGTCACACGCTGGCCGGCGAAGTGAGCGGTGCGCTGGCGAGCACGGCGCTGGCGGAGCAATTCAAGAAGCGGCCCTGCGAGGTGGTGATCAGCGGTTCGGGCGCCAGCGGCCTGCTGCAGGACACCGACGATGTGATGGGCACCTGCGTGAACCTGTACGGCGCCATGCTGACCCTGGAGTCGGTGGCCTGCTATGCCGACAGCGGGGCGCCGACGGTGATGGTCACGCTCACCGGCGGCGCCGACGCGCTGACCGGCAACCTCACCTGCTCGACGGGCTACGCGGCGGGCACGCTGTCGGGCACGCCGACCCAGAGTTACAACGCCAGCGTGAACCTGACCGGCAAGCTGGACGTGAAGATTGTCGCCGCCGGCGGCGCGGCGCACGAAGTCCACGTCATCATCGGGAGGATGTTGTGATGTGCCGCCTGCTGCCGATCGCGGCTCTGCGCTGCGCCGCGGGGCTGCCTTCGCGCGTTGGAGGAGAAACATTGGCGTTTTGACCGTGGAGCCGTTTGCGGACATTCCCAACGCGAGACTGGGCCTGGCTTGCGGGTGCGAAGTTAGGGCCGAAAGGGAGCTCCGCCCGGAGAGGGGAGAGTAGAATTTTGGGCGGGATAATCCTTCGAAAATTTCAAACGCAAGTAGGTGCCGCATGGATGCCCCCCTCCCTGCCACCCGGACTTGCGCAGGCGAAACAGCTTCGCCCCCGCAAATCGCAGATGTGTGCCTGTCCGCCGCCTCGCTTCTCCGGCGGTCTGCGCTACTGATGTTGTTGCTCTTCGCCGCCATGGGACGGGCGCAGGTGCCCGCCCGCGACGATGCCGACGTCAATCCCGGCAGGCTGTCGTCCAATGGCGGCTCCGGAACCATGACCGTGCGGTCGTCGGGCCCTTACCAGTCGTACATACGCTTCAATCTCGACTCCTTTCCCACGGCGACGGTCAACCCTGTGACTTCGTCCATGGTGCTGAAGGCGACGCTGGTTCTGTACCCCTCCAGCATCAACAGCAGCGGCAAATTCGACGTGCTGGAGGTGGTTGGCTCGAACGCTAATTGGTCGGAGGCTTCGCTGACTTACGCCAACGCGCCGACCGCATGGAAAGCATTGAGCCACGCCTCCGGCGTCCAGATCGGTCCAGCGGCGGATTACATCACCGTGGACATCACCGACGCCTTCCAGGATTGGCTCGATTCTCTGAACGGCGCCGGCGGCAACCCGAACAACGGAATCGTGCTGGTGCCCGCGGCGGGCTCCAATATCAACGTGTCCTTCTCCACCAAGGAGAACACCGGCGTCAGTCACGGTCCGGAACTGGTGGTGACGTGGCTTGGACCTGCGGGACCGCAAGGAACGGTCGGCAGCATGGGGCCGACAGGTCCCGCCGGGCCCGCTGGCGCCACCGGTCCGGCCGGGGTCCAAGGTCCGCAAGGACCGCAGGGCGCGCAAGGGCCGCAGGGACCGCCGGGATTACAAGGTCCTATCGGATTGACAGGGCCATCCGGTCCGCAGGGCCAGCAAGGGTTGCCAGGACCCATCGGAGTGAGCGGGCCGAGCGGTCCGCAAGGACCGGAGGGTCCGCCGGGCCCGCCGAGCTTGAACGCGCGCGGCGCCTGGTTCGCGGTTCCAGTTTCTCCGTATGCGAAGGACGACATCGTCACCGACTCCGGCCAGACTTGGCGTTGCACGGTGACGCAGTGCAGCAGCGGGGTCGAGCCGTCGCCGGGCAGCGCTGAGTGGGAGCTTCTTGCAGCCCGCGGCAATGACGGTGCTGTCGGCCCCACCGGACCTGCGGGCCCGGTCGGCCCTGCGGGACCCACCGGCGCTTCCGGCCCGGCCGGTCCACAGGGAGCGCAGGGACTGCAAGGTCCCATCGGGCTGAGCGGGCCCAGCGGTCCGCAAGGACCGGAGGGTCCGCAGGGAGCGCAAGGACTGCAAGGTCCCATCGGACTAAGCGGGCCCAGCGGTCCGCAAGGACCCGAGGGTCCGCAGGGAGCGCAGGGACTGCAAGGTCCCATCGGACTGAGCGGGCCCAGCGGCCCGCAAGGACCCGAGGGTCCGCCGGGCCCGCCGAGCTTGAACGCG
>DASUBK010000443.1:0-9815 GCA_035763305.1 Terriglobales bacterium
CTCGCGGCTTCAATTTGGGTGAATTCAGCGGCAGCCCCGGCGCGGGCGCCGGGGCCTACCCTGGGACGTTTTCGGGCTCGATGCTATTGGTAATCGGTAATCGCTAATCGGTAATCGCTAAGCGCTAATCGCTAATTGCTAACTACTCTCATTCGCAGCGCAGGGCAATCATGGGGTCCACCTTGGTTGCGCGCCAGGCGGGGACGTAGCTGGCGAAGAGCGTGACCAGCACCAGCACGGCGGCGACGGCGCCGAAGGTGACGGGATCGGCGGCGGTGACGCCGTAGAGCAGTCCTTTCATGGCGCGGGTGGCGGCGATGCCGGCGGCGGCGCCGATCACGATTCCCAGCAGCGCCAATTTCATCGCGCTCCCAAGAACCATCCCGAGGACGGTGCGGCGATCCGCACCGAGGGCCATGCGCACGCCGATATCGTGGGTGCTCTGGCTTACCGCATAGGACACCACGCCGTAGATTCCCACCGCGGCCAAAATCAACGCGAGCGCGGCGAAGACGCCCAGCAGCAGGCGGGTGAAGCGGCGGGCGGAGAGCGAGTCGTTGATGACGTCCTGCATGCTCTCCTCGCCGTACATCACCATCCTGCCGTTGATGCCGGTGATGGCGCGCTTGAGGGCCGGCACCTGCGCGTAGGGATCACCGCTGGTACGAACCACGAAGTCGGTGCCGGCGGAGGCCAGGTCCATCACCGCGTCGGGGAACTGGCGGTAGGGGATGTACATCTGCGAGTGGACCTTGGAGGTGGCATCGGCGTCGAGGCCCCAGTGCTTGACGTGGCCGACGATGCCGACGATCTCGCAGGTCATGGGCAGCAACTCGAAATTGAGGTGCTGGCCGATGGGATCCTGGTTGGGGAAGGCTTTCTTGACGAGGTCTTCGTCGACGTCGATGGCGCAGGGAGAGCCCTCCTTGTCGTGGTCGTCGATGAGACGCCCGCGCAGCAAGGGAATGCGCATGACCTGGAAGTAGTCGGGCGCGACGCCGTAGAAGAGGGCGAGGTCCATCTGGCTCTGCTCGGCGGGCTTGGGACGTCCGGCGACCCAGTAGGGCAGCTCGGAGTCGCCTTGCATGGGCACGGAGCCGAAGTTGACGCTGGCGGCAGTGACGCCGGGCACGGCGCGGACGACGTCCATGGTCTGGGAGAAGCCGTTGCGCACCGCGAGCGGCGCGCCATGCACGGCGGGCGAGCCGGCGACGGAGAAGGTGAGCACGCGGTTGGCGTCGAAGCCGGGATTGATGCTCCACAGGCGCGACATGGTGCGGATCATCAGGCCAGCGGAGGCGGTCAGAACCAGCGCGAGGGCGACTTCGACCACCACCAGCGAGCGCTGCAGGCCCTGGCGCGAGGTGTTGCCGCGGCCGGCTTCCTTGAGCGTGTCGTTGAGGTCGGAGCGCGCGCTCTGGATGGCCGGAGTAATGCCGAACAGCACGCTGGCGGCGATCGAGACCAGGGCAGTGAAGGCGAGCACGGAGCCGTCGAGGTGGATCTGGTCGGCGCGCGGCAGAACACCGACGAGGCGCGAGGAGAAGACGAAGTCGATGGCGGTGGCCACCGCCAAACCCAGCGCGCCGCCGGTCACAGCCAGGAGCAGGCCTTCGGTGAGGAGCTGGCGCACGACGCGCGAGGGCCTGGCGCCGAGCGCACCGCGGATGGCGAATTCGCGACGGCGTGCGGTGGAGCGCGCCAGCAGCAAATTGGCGACGTTGACGCAGGCGATCAGGAGTACGAATCCGACCGCGGCCAGCAGGACCAGCAGCGGGGTGCGCACGTCGCCGAAGAAATCGTCACGCAGGGAAACGGCGTTGATGCCCTTGTCCTTGTTCTCCTTGGGGAATTCGCGGGAGAGCGCGGCGCCGACGCCGTCCAGTTCCGACTGCGCCTGCTGCTGGGTGAGGCCGGGCTTCAGCCTGCCGATGACGCGCATGCCCATGCCGACGCCGCGATCCCAAAAGAGCGGCTCGCTCCATTGGCCGATGGGAACCAGGATGGAAACGCGGCGGAGGACGACATTGTCGGCGGGGACGACGCCGATGACGGTGTAAAGCTTCTCGTTGAGGGTGATGGTGCGGCCGAGGACGCCGGGATCGCCGCCAAAGCGGGTTTTCCAAAGACTGGAGGTGAGAACGGCGACGGGCGCGGCGCCGCGGTGGTCTTCATCGGCGGTGAAGGTGCGGCCGATGATGGGCTGGACGCCGAGAACGGAGAAGAGGGTCGAGGAGGCCATGTAGCCGCGCAGGCGTTCGGGATTGGCCTGGCCGGTGAGGGTGAAACTGTCGTTGCGGTAGGCGGCCATCTGCTCGAAGGAGCGGCTGCGCTGCTGCCAGTCGAGGAAGTTGGGATAGGAGACCGAGGATTCGTGGAACTGCGGCATGCTGGTGTAGACCATCAGCAAGCGGTCAGGCTGGGGGTAGGGAATGGGGCGCAGCAGCACCGCGTTGACGATGCTGAACATGGCGGTATTGGCGCCGATTCCCAGAGCCAGGGCGATCACCGCGATGGCGGTGAAGCCGGGGGATTTGAGCAGCGTGCGCAGTCCGAAGCGAAGATCTTGCAGAAGAGTTCCCATCGTGGTGCACCCTCTGGTTCAGATACGCAGGAGGAGGGGCAGCGGTTCCCGGAAGCTGAGGTGTGAGGGGATGCCGCGGGCGTTCAGCATTTGCTCGAGCGGTGCAAATCCCGTGAATCCGAAAAAGGTAAGCTAGAATCTGATGCTGCGTGCATGCGTTGATCCCATTTGTGGTGCATTACGGGTACTGGCTGGTGTTCGGCTGGGTGCTGGCCGAGCAATTGGGGGTGCCGGTGCCGTCGCTGCCGCTGCTGCTGGCGGTGGGAGCGATCGCGGCCACCATGGGCGGGCTGAATGCGTGGTGGGCGGTGGCGCTGGCGGTGCTGGCGTCGCTGCTGGCGGACGGCGTGTGGTACCAACTGGGGCGGCGGCGGGGCAGCCAGGTGCTGCGCTTCCTGTGCCGCATCGCGCTGCAGCCGGATTCGTGCGTGCGGCGCACCGAGGGGACCTTCGAGAAGTACGGCGCGTCTTCTCTATTGCTGGCGAAGTTCGTGCCCGGCCTGAATACGGCGGCGCCGCCGATGGCCGGAGCGACGAATATGCCTTTCGGGCGCTTCGCGCTGTTCGACGCCGGCGGCGCGCTGCTGTGGTCGGGAACGGCGGTGGCGGCGGGCTACATCTTTGCCGCCCAGATCGACGACCTGGCGCGGCTGCTGCTGCGCATCGGGCACACCGCCGGGACGCTGCTGGTAGCCGCGGTGTTCGTGGGGTATGTCGCCGAGAAGATGGAGGCGCGGCGGCGCTTCCTGAAACAGCTCGCCAAGGACCGCATCGGCCCGGAAGACTTGAAGAAGAGGATGGACGCGGGCGAGGAGCTGTTCATCGTGGACCTGCGGCATCCGCTGGATTTCCTGCCCGACCCGCGGGTGATTCCCGGGGCGGTGCGCCTGTCGCCGGAAGATCTGGACACGAAGGCGGCGGAGATTCCGCGCGACCGGGAGATCATCGTCTACTGCACTTGACCGAGCGAAGCCTCCAGCGCCCGGGTGGCGCAACAATTGAGGAAGCGCGGGATCGAGCGTGTGCATCCGCTGGCCGGGGGATTCCACGAGTGGAAGCGGCTGGGATATCCGCTGGAGCCGTTCTTCGAAAAAGAGGGCGTGAGCGCGGATTAGTTCCCGATTTCCGATTGCCGAATGCGCGGTCCAGGACCAGGAGCCGGGCGGCGAATGATCTTGCTGCGGGCGGGGCGCCCGCAGCCACGTAATTTCGGGTCAGGCGACGTGCAGCCCCGGCGAGGGCGCCAGGGCCTACCAAAATTGAAGCCTACCAAGATCACGTAGCGACAGGCGCCCGCGCCTGCCGGGCGGCGCGCCAGCACCGCCACTGCCGAGCTTCGCTCGGCCATGCAGGCGAGGGCGCCTGCATCTACACGAGGGCGCCTGCATCTACAACCGCTCTTCTCGCCTCCACCTTCGGTGTGTCATTATTCTCGGTCTTTTTCGACGGCATATCGCCTTACGAGGTGCAGGGATGCGGCGAAGCACGACGATTTGTTCGGCAGCGATCTTCATCACTCTCTTCTTGAGCACGGCGCTGGCGCAGACGCAGCGCAGCAAGCCGAAATCCACGGCGCAGCCGCCACAGAACCAGAGCCAGGCGGCGCACGAGGTTTCCAACCAGCCGGAGACGCGGGCGGCGCAACCGGCCGCGGAGCCGACGCCCGGGCCGGAGGCGATTTACTCGCAGCTGAATTACCGCTTCATCGGGCCTCCGGGCAACCGCGTGTCGGCGGTGGTGGGCGAGCCGGGCAATCCCAAGGTGTATTACGCGGGCGCGGCTTCGGGCGGAGTGTGGAAGTCGGACGACGGCGGCTTTCACTGGAAGCCGATCTTCGACAAGGAAGACGCGCAGTCGATCGGGTCGATCGCGGTGGCGCCGTCCGACCCGAGCGTTCTCTGGGTGGGCACGGGCGAGACGTGGATCCGCAGCAACGTGTCGCTAGGCAACGGCGTGTACAAGTCCATTGACGGGGGCAAGAACTGGCAGCACATGGGCCTGGACAAGACCGGGCGCATCGGGCGGATCATCATCGATCCGCGCGATCCGAACGTCGTGTACGTGGCGGCGCTGGGCACCTGCTACGGGCCGCAGCAGGAGCGCGGCGTCTATCGCACCACCGACGGCGGCAAGACGTGGCAGCGGGTGCTGTTCGTGGACGAGAACACCGGCGTCTCCGAACTGACTATCGACCCGACCAACCCGCAGAAGCTGATCGCGGGCACGTGGAGCATCGTGATTCACACCTGGGGACGCGACAGCGGTGGGCCGGGCAGCGGAATTTTCGTTACCCAGGATGGCGGTAACACGTGGAAGCGCGTTGTGGGGCACGGGCTGCCGGCATCGCCGCTGGGCCGCATCGCGGTGGAGATCGCGCCCAATAACCCGGAGCGGGTGTACGCGCTGATCGAGACCGGGCAGCGCGGGTCGCTGTGGCGGTCGGACGACGGCGGCGCGAACTGGAAGGTGGTCAATTACAGCCGCCTGCTCAACGAGCGCCCGCACTACTACACGCGCATGCTGGTGATGCCGGACAACTACAACGAGGTGTACTTCCCGTCGAACAGCATGAGCGTTACTTACGACGGCGGGCAAACGGCGGAGTTGATCCGCTGGGGCGGCGACAACCACGACATGTGGGCCGATCCCAAGGATCCGAATCGCATCATGATCGGGCACGACGGCGGGGTGATGCTGTCGACGGTGCGCGGCAAGGAGTGGGAGAGCATCCGCCTGCCCATCGCGCAGATCTATCACGTCGCCACCGACAACAAGATTCCTTATGACGTCTACGGCCAGATGCAGGACGGTTCGCCGCAGCACGGCCCCAGCCGCAACCTGGGCAGCGGCGGCTTCGGCGCGCAGGGCATTCCCGCCAGCGCGTGGACGACGACCGCCGGGTGCGAGACGGGCTGGAACATTCCCGACCCGGTGGATCCCGACATCGTGTGGGGCGGCTGCTACGCGGGTGTGACCGAGGTGTTTAACGCCAAGAACGGGCACGCGCGCGACGTGAGCGTGTGGCCGGAGCGGACGATGGGCGCGCCGGCGGGCGAAGTCAAGCTGCGCATGAACTGGACGTACCCGATCGCAATCTCGCCCTTCGATCACAACACCGTGTACGTGGGCAGCCAGTACGTACACAAGACGACGGACGGCGGGCAGACGTGGCAGACCATCAGCCCCGACCTCACGCTCAACGACAAGAGCATGATGGGCGACTCGGGCGGGCTGACGGTGGACAATCTCAGCGTGGAGTACGCCGGCGTGGTGTTCTCGATCGAGGAATCGCCGCTGGAGAAGGGGCAGATCTGGGCGGGCACCAATGACGGGCTGGTGCAGATGACGCGCGACGGCGGCGCGCACTGGACGAACGTCACGCCCAAGGGCATTCCGCCCAAGATGACGGTGGTCAGCGTGGATCCCAGCAAGTACAACGCCGGGACGTGCTACGTGGCGTTCGACGGGCACCAGGTGGACGTGTTCGATCCCTACCTGTTCAAGACCACCGATTACGGCAAGACGTGGACGCGGATCGTGAATGGGATTCCGGCGTCACCGCTGAGCTACACCAACGTCGTGCGCGAGGACCCGGTGCGGCGCGGGCTACTGTACGCAGGCACGGAGAACGCGCTGTATGTGTCGTTCAACGACGGCGAGAACTGGCAGCCGCTGCAGAACAACCTGCCGCACGCGCCGGTGCACTGGCTGACGGTGCAGCCGAAGTTCAACGACCTGGTGGTGGGCACCTACGGGCGCGGCTACTGGATCCTGGACGACGTCACGCCGCTGCAACAGCTCACCGACCAGGTGCGCAATTCCGAGGCGTATCTGTTCCCGGTGCGCGAGGCGTATCGCTTCCGAGCGACTTTCCGGCGCGACATGGCGCCAGTGGGGCAGTCGCTGGGGCAGAACCCGCCCTACGGCGCGGACATCAACTACCTGCTGAAGTCGGCGCTGCCGGAGAAGCAGCAGGCGACGATCACCATCCTGGGCGCGGATGGCGCGGTGATCCGCACCATCAAGGGCACGGGGCACGCGGGCATCAACCGCGTGTACTGGGACCTGCGCTACCCGCAGACGACCGAGGTGCAGCTGCGCACCACGCCGCCGGGCAATCCGCACATCTGGGAGGAGAAGCGCTTCGTGGGGAAGGACTCGCGCGGCGTCTTCTACTACGGAGTGGGCGGCGAGCCGACGATGGGGCCGCTGGTCGTTCCCGGCGAGTACACGGTGAAGCTGAGCGTCGGCGGCAAGGACTACACGCAGAAGGTGCGCGTGCTCAAGGACCCGAATACCGGCGCGACGGAAAACGATGTGGCGGAGTCATCCAAGCTGTCGCTGGAGATCTATCGCAACGTGAACGAAGTGGTACGGATGATCAACCAGATCGAGTGGACGCGCAAGCAACTGGAAGACATGAAGAAGATGCTGGGCGCGGAGCACGCGGACCCGTCGCTGGCGGGCAGCGTGGATGAGTTCGACGCCAAGGCGCGCGGCATCGAGGACCGGCTGCTGCAGAAGAACATCGCGGAGGGAGACCTGAAGTCGTTCCGCGGGGCGCTGCAGCTGTATCTGAAGTTCATCTGGCTGGGAGCGGAGGTGGGAAGCGGAGGCGCCGACGTGTCGGGCAACGCGGATTATGCGCCGACACCGTCGGAGGTCGAGGTGTTCAACCTGCTGCAGCAGCGGCTGAACGCGGCCAAGACCGATTTCGACGACTTCTACGCCAAGCAGTTGCCGGCGTTCAACGAGCAGATGTCGGGCAAGGGATTGGGGAGAGTGATGGCGGTGAAGATCCAGTAACGCCCAACGCTGATTTTCACCGCAAAGGACGCAAAGGGAGAGGGCGCCGGGTTCGGCGCCCTCTTTATTTGTCGCGTTATTGTTCGTGTCATCCTGAGCCAGGCGCTGCAGCGCCTCGCGGAGGATCTACTTTGTTCTCGCCATCGAGGAAATACATAGATCCTTCGCTCGACCGTCCCTCCGGGACTTGTCTCGCTCAGGATGACAACCATCAGAAACTAACAACCAACAACTGACAACCGGCCGCCGTCTATTTCGCCGGCTGTTGCTGCTGGGCGGGCATGGCGAACTTGGCGTCCTCGACGGGCACGTTGAACTGCACCTGGTCGAGGTGGATCTTGATCACGTTGCCGGAATTCGTTTGCGTGAGATCGGTGGCGACTTTCACGCCGCTGAAATCCTGGTAGTTGTCGAAGTCGGTGGTCACCGCGATCGGCCCCAGCACGGTGCGGGTGAAGGTGGTGCGGCGCAGCAGCAGGCCGGAGTTGGCGTCGAAGTAGAGCAGGTCGGAGTAGCGCCCGCCCTTGATGGCGGCGCGGACGATGTAAACGTCTTTGTCACCGATCTTGTCCTTGCGGAAGGTGCGGGCCTGCCCGTACTGGTCCTTGAGGCGAAGGTTGCGCTCGAACATCGCCGCCAGCTTGACGTCTTGGGCATCCACGCCGGTGAGTGCCCGCGTGGTGCGCGCGACCTCCCAAGCCTGCTTGCCGTCGTAGCCGGTGGTGCGGGTGAAACGCGGGTTGGAGGTTTGCTGCCAGCCAAGATCGGGGGCCTTGGTGAGCGCTTCCAGTTTGCCGGTCTGGCCGGTGACGGGCGAGGTCATGGTAGCGACGACGTGGCGGGAGGTCAGCTTGCCGATGGCGGCGTCGCCCCCGATCGCCTCTTCATACCTGGCGAACAACTGATCGGCGGTGGGCAGCGCGGGACGGGCCGGCTCCGCCTGGGCCGCCGGCTGCTGTCCGGGCGCAGGGCGAGGACGCGCCTGCTCCTCGGCGAGGCGCTCCTTCACCGACTCCACCGTGGCCATGGGCGCGTAGGCTTGCGGGCGCGAGTGGCCGTTGTGGCAGGTGGCGCAGGTCACCTCGGTGCGGCCTTCGAAGGAGGTGTCGTTGATCTGCTTCATCATCTTCATCATGTCGCGCGCCGTGCCCTTCTCCTTCTTGTCGTCCTTGGAGAAGCGGTCGGGGTCGTTGCCCTGGACGTGGCAGAACTCGCACTCCACGCCCAGCGCGCTCTCGATGAAGCGCATCGCCGGGATCAGCTCGTCGGCGGGAATGTCCTTGAGCACCTGGATGTTCTTGTAGTGTTGCGCGGCAGTCTGGCCGGCTTCGGGCGCGGCGGGCGCCTGCGCCAGCAGAGGGACGGAAGCGGCAAGAGCCAGCGCCGCGGCGGCGATACACATGCGAACCATGGGTTCTCCTCGGGAAATAATCCCCACCTGTGAGTGGTCGGTATTGTAGTGCGGCGGCGAGGGACGCGCCAAGTTGCGGGTTCGTCGCGCAGGTAAAGAAGTGTAATGCAGGTTGGCGGCGCGACCGGCGCTCGGGTCATCCAAGCCAACAAGGAGCAGACCATGATTCGCAAACTGAAATCGGGAGAGTACCGGCTGTATTCGCGCAAGAAGGACGCGCGTACGGGAAGAAGGAAGAATCTGGGGACATTCAAATCGCGCGCGGCGGCGGAGAAGCACGAGCGCGCGGTGCAGTACTTTAAGAGAGCGGCGTGAATACGCCGGTGCAGGCGCTCTCGCCTGCACAGCGGACCGCCAGCGTTCGCGGATGTGAAGCCGGAGCTGCCGAGCTGCGCTCGGCTGTGCAGGCGAGGGCGCCTGCACCCACGTGATCTGGGTTTGTGCAGGCGAGGGCGCCTGCACCCACGTGATCTGGATTTGTGCAGGCGAGGGCGCCCTTCGGTAAGCTCAGGGCAGGCCCTGCACCTACGTGATTATTTTCCTGCGTTGCCGGGGCCGGCGACGGGGTAGAGCTTCAGCACGCGCTGGTCGAGCGGTGGTAGTGGCGGGAAGGGCGCGTGCGGCTCGGTCTGGTACCAGTAGGCGACGGAATAGAAGTTGTCGGAGCGCGCGTTGGCGTGGCCGTGCTCGATGGTCGCGCGCAGCGACTTGGTGAACGGGATCGGCGAATCGAGGTGGAAGCGGTAGACGGAAGAGCGGCTGCCGGCCTTTTCGATACCTTTCACCGGCGCGCCGAATAGAAGATACGAGAACGGCCGGTCGCCGAAGTCCCACGCGCCGAGGAAGTAGTCCTCGCTTCCGGTGCCGTTGATGGAGGGCAGCTTCTCGCCGTCGACGAAGAACATGTCGTCGCCCTCGCCCCACCAGCCATCGTTATTCTGCAGCACCGACAGGGTCACGCCGACGAAGTGTCCGCGGCCGGTGGCTTCCATGAAGACGTAATTGCCGGCGCCG
>DASUBK010000444.1:0-8923 GCA_035763305.1 Terriglobales bacterium
CCGGCGCCTTCCAGTCGAGCGTGGTCGCCATGGAGGCCTCGGCCGCCAACGGCAGCCAGATCATCATCATCGGCCGCGACCCGCACCGGGTACCGGTGTTCCTGGAGAACCTGCAGGTGAAGAAGGCCAACATCGTCGGCGCCATGGGCAACACCGGCTATGGCACCTACCCCAATGTGCTGCGCATGATGGCGGCCGGGCTGGTGGACCCGACGCTGTTCATTACCGACCGGTATCCGCTCGACGACTTCAACAAGGCGCTGAAGATGGCGCAGACCCGCCAGGGCGGCAAAGTGCTGCTCAAGATGAACGGCGCCAGCTAGCCGGCTAGGGCCGGCTGAAATCGCGGATTTGGGCGGCGGAGGCGTGGTCCAGGTGCTGGAGGATGGCCACCACCAGGTCCACGGTGCGATCAAAGTCGCTGCGCTGGATCATGCCGTTGTGGGCGTGGGTGTAGCGGGTGGGGATGACCAGATTCACCGTCGGCACGCCGCCGTTGCTCTTCTGGATCTCCGCCGAATCGTCGCCGTAGCCCTGCAGCAAATCGGTTTGCAGCGGGATGTTGTGCGCCGCGGCCGCCTGCTTCACCAGGGCCGCGAACTTGCGGTTGGGCAGCTCGCTGGAGTCGAAAAGAAAGATGGCCGGACCGTTGCCGAGAATTTCCTGTGCCTCCTCGGGGTGAACGCCGGGCGCATCGCGCACCACTCCAGCCTCGATGGCGATGCCGACATCGGGCTTGATGACCTCGCTGGCGGTGTGGGCGCCGCGCAGCCCGATCTCCTCTTGCACCGTGGCAGCGTAGAAGACCTGGTTCGGATGGGTCGCGCGGCTGAGGCGCTGCATAACTTCGATCAGGACAGCGCAGCCAAGGCGGTCGTCCCACCCTTTGCCGAGATAATTCTGGGTGCCGTTCATGACCAGGAACGGGGAATCGGGAACGACAGGATCGCCGGGCTCCAGGCCCATGGCTTTGACTTCGCCCGCGTTCTTCGCGCCTACATCAAGGAAGAGCGAATCGCGCGGGAAGACTTTGCTGCGCTCCTCCGCCGGGGTGATGTGCGCATCGCGAATGCCGGTGACGGCGTGCACCGGGCCCTTGGCGCCGAGAATGATCCAGCGCTGATCTACCAGCGCCTGGTCGAGCCAGCCGCCCAGCATCTGCATGTTCAGGAAGCCGTTTTCGGTGACGCGGCGGACGACTCCGCCCAGTTCGTCCATGTGGGCGTCGAGCATGACGCGCGGGCCGGTCGTGCCTTGCTGCGCGATCACGGAGCCCAGACCGTCGTAGCTGATCTTCACGCCCAGGCCGCTGAAGCGCTCGACCATGATCTTGCGCACCGGCTCCTCGAATCCCGGCGGCCCCGGCGCGTCCGCCAGTTGCTGCAGTAATTGCTCAGTGGAATCGACAAGAGGAGGATGTTGCGCGAATGCGGCCAGCGATAGTACGAACAGCATCAACATGGATTTCATGCGTACTCCACAGGGACTGAGGCCTGTTTTGGAAACTGGTAACCGGCGACTGGCGACCGGTGACAGACGAGCCACGCATGATACCGCCACCGGCGCTTTCCCTGCGCGCCGCCGCCGACCCACTTGTATAATGAAGCGCAATGCTTCGCTATTCCATCGTAGTGCCGTTCCACGACGAACAGGAAAACGTCACCGAGATGTACGACCGCCTCAAGGCGGTCATGGAGGCGCAATCCGACCCGTTCGAACTGGTGTTCGTCGACGACGGCAGCCGCGACCGCACCTACTTCCTGTTGCGCGAAATCGCCGCGGTGGACAGCCGGGTGGTGGTGGTCAAGCTGCGCCGCAACTTCGGCCAGACCTCGGCGCTGGCCGCCGGCTTCGACAACGCGCGCGGCGAATACGTTATCGCCATGGACGGCGACCTGCAGCACGATCCCGCCGACATCCCGCTCTTCCTGGAAAAGATCGAGGAGGGCTATGACATCGTCAGCGGCTGGCGCAAGCAGCGCATCGACAACCTGTGGATGCGGCGCATCCCCTCGCGCTGCGCCAACTGGCTGATGGCCAAGCTCAGCGGCGTCGATATCCACGATTTCGGCACCACCTTCAAGGCCTACCGCCGCGACCTGCTGGCGCAGGTGCCGCTCTACGGCGAACTGCACCGCTTCATTCCCGCACTGGCGTCGTGGCACGGGGCGTCGATCTGCGAGATTCCCATCAAGAACTCCCACCGCGAGCGCGGCGTCTCGCACTATGGCATCAGCCGCACCTTCCGCGTCTTCTTCGATCTGCTGACCATTCGCTTCCTGCTCAAGTACCTGTCGCGCCCGCTGCACTTTTTCGGTCCGGTGGGTGTGCTGGGCATGCTGGGCGGCGGGCTGATCTCGTTGTGGATCCTGGCGGAGAAGTTCCTGGGCGGGCAGGCGGTCATGGCGACCCACGGGCCGCTGATGATCTTCGCCGCGGTGCTGATCCTGGCCGGCATCCAGATGCTGGCTCTCGGCCTGCTGGGCGAGATGCAGGTACGGCACTACCACGAGAACGGCAAGCACGGCCCCTATTCGATCGAGCGCGTCCTGCGCAGCGACGAGCGGTCGGCCATCGCCGAGTAGGCCTTTTTTCACCACAAAGGACACGAAGGGCACGAAGGAATCTTTGTTGGCTTTTCCTTCGTGGCTTTCGTGTCCTTTGTGGTGGAAGATGCCCCGTCGCGGCTGATAAATTTAGAACAATGGCCACGACCGGCGAACGCTTCGAGAGAGCGGTAGGCATCATGGCGCGGCTGCGCGCGCCCGGGGGATGCCCCTGGGACCGCGAGCAGACCTTCGACTCCATCAAGCCCTACACCCTGGAAGAAACCTACGAGGTGCTGGAGGCCATCGACAGCCGCGACTGGCCGGAACTGACCGGCGAACTGGGCGATCTCCTGCTGCAGGTGCTGTTCTACGCCGAGATGGCGAAGGAGGAGCAGCGCTTCACCATCGACGATGTGCTCGACCGCCTCTCCAACAAGCTGGTGGATCGACATCCCCACGTGTTCGGGGATGTGAAGGCGGAGACCTCCGCCGACGTGCTGCGCAACTGGGAGGCGCTCAAGGCGGAGGAGAAGAAGAAGCGTCTGGAGGCCGGGGGAGGGAAGCAAGCCAAGGCGGATGAAGCGCCGCCGGAGTCGGTGATGGCGGGCGTTTCGTCCAAAGTCCCGGCGCTGCTGGAGGCGTTCAAAATCAGTTCACGCGCCGCGCACGTCGGCTTCGAGTGGCCGCGGATCGAGGGCCTGTTCGACAAGCTGGAAGAAGAGACGGAAGAATTGCGCGAGAACCTGCGCGAGCTGCCGGAGCCGCCGCGGCCGCCGCAGCGGGGAGTCGCGGGTTCCAGCGGCGCCAAGCCGGTGCCGGAGCATCTGCGGGCGCGCATCGAGGACGAGGTCGGCGACATGCTGTTCACGCTGGTCAACGTGGCGCGCTATCTGTCGCTGGATCCCGAGTCGGCTCTGCGCAAGACCAACCGCAAGTTCCGCAAGCGTTTCCGCTGGATGGAAGACCGGCTGCGCGAGAAGGGCCGCTCGCTGGCCGATGTGCCGCTGGAGGAGATGGAGAGCCTATGGCAACAGTCGAAACAGCAGGAAGCGCGGTGAACACCGACAACATCGTCATCCGCCGGCTCGAAGGCACGGAAGAGCTGCGCACCGCGGTCGCCCTGCAGAAGGAAGTGTGGGGGTTTTCCGACGCCGAACTGATCCCGCTGCGCATGTTTGTGGTGGCGCAGAAGATCGGCGGGCAGACCGTCGGCGCCTTCGAGGGCGACGAGATGGTCGGATTCCTGCTGGCCATTCCCGGCAACCGCCACGGCCATCTTTATCTGCACTCGCACATGATGGGGGTGCGCGAGCAGTACCGCAATTACGGCCTGGGGCGGCGCCTGAAGATGTTTCAGCGCGAGGACGCTATCGAGCGCGGCATCGAGCTGATCGAGTGGACCTTCGACCCGCTGGAGATCAAAAACGCCTTCCTGAACCTGGAGAGGCTGGGCGCCATCGCGCGCCGCTACAACATCAACCAGTACGGCACCACCACGTCGCCTTTGCATGGGGGATTGCCCAGCGATCGCCTGATGGCCGAGTGGTGGGTGAATTCCAAGCGCGCCATAATGGTCGCCGCGGGCGAGAAGCATCCGCCGGTGAACGCCGAGGCGCGCATCCGGATTCCCGCCGAGATTTACGATTGGAAGAGCCGGCCGGAGACCCGCGACCGCGCCCGCCAGACGCTGGAGCGCACCCGGGCGGCATTTCTTGACGGCTTCGGCAAAGGCCTCGCGGCCCTCGGCTACGAGCGCGACGCCGAAGGGAACGGAACGTTTTTGTTGGGGAAATGGGACGAAGATTACTCGTACTCCAGGTAGAGTTCTGAGTTCAAGGCCACAAGGGTTTTTATTCATCATGAAAATTGAAGCCATCACTCTGCGTGAGATTCGCATGCCGCTGGTGCACTTCTTCGAGACCAGCTTTGGCCGCACCACCGACCGCAACATCATCCTGGCCACCGTCCACACCGACGCGGGCGACGGCTGGGGAGAGTGCGTGGCCGGTGAGAATCCCTTCTACAGCGAAGAGTCGGTCGAAACCGCGTGGCCGATTATGGAGAGCTATCTCGCCCCCGCGCTGCTGGGCAAGACGCTGCAGCGCGCTTCCGAGTGCGTGCCGCTCTTCGAGAAGGTCCGCGGCCACCGCATGGCGAAAGCCGCGCTGGAAAACGCGCTCTGGGAAGTCGAGGCGGTGGAGAAGAAAGTCCCGCTATGGAAGCTGCTGGGCGGCACGCGCGAGAAGATCGAGTGCGGCGTCTCCATTGGTATTCAGAACTCGCCCGAGCAGTTGATGGATAAAATCGCGACCGAACTGGCTGCCGGCTACCGCCGCATCAAGCTCAAGGTCAAACCGGGTTGGGACTTGAAGATCCTGGAGATGACCCGCCAGCGCTGGCCGGAGATCCTGCTGTCGTGCGACGCCAACTCGGCGTACCGGCTGGAGGACTTCGATCACCTGCAGAAGTTCGACCAGTTCAAGCTGCTGATGATCGAGCAGCCGCTGTGGAACGACGACATCTTCTACCATGCCCGGCTGCAGAAGAAGATTTCCACCGCGATCTGCCTCGACGAATCCATCCGCCAGGGGCGCGACGCGGAAATGGCGGCGGAACTGGGCGCGTGCCGCATCATCAACATCAAGGTGGGGCGCGTCGGCGGCCTGAGCGAGGCCATCAAGGTGCACAACGTCTCCAAGGCGCACAACATCGCCAACTGGTGCGGCGGCATGCTGGAGAGCGGCATCGGGCGGGTGCACAACATCCACCTGTCCACGCTGGAGAATTTCCGCCTGCCCGGCGACGTGTCGGCCTCGAAGCGCTACTGGAAGGAAGACATCGTCGAACCGGAGGTCACCGTCTCCCAAGACGGCTACATCGCGGTGCCGCAGGGGCCGGGCACAGGCTTCCGCATCAAGGACGACCTGATCGAGACGCTGACCTCGCGGAAGCAGACGCTGCGGGCGGGGCGAGCCAGCGCGTAAAAGCGCGTAACGGCGCACAGCTTGCGCTAATCTCTAGCTCCATGCGCCGCGTGATCGAACCCGAGTTGCTGGACAGCGATGGCGGTTCGGCCGAGGAAGTGCGCGCCGCGCTCGCCGACCTGCGCATGGTCAACGGCTGCTTTGGCGGCGTGCGCACCAGCCGCAAACTGATCGAGCGCGTAGTGCAGCGAACCGGCGCCCGCGCCTTCACCCTGCTGGACGTCGCTGCCGCCTCGGGCGATTGCTGTCTCCAGGCCGCGGACCAGATGGCGAAGCGCGGCGTTCCTGTCGACATCACCCTGCTGGATCGCGCCGCCTCGCATCTGCCGCGCAACGGCCATCGCGTGCTGGTCGGCGACGCTCTGCGTCTGCCCTTCCGAGACGGCGCTTTTGACCTCGTCGGCTGCTCGTTGTTCGCCCACCATCTCGAACCGGAGCAAGTGGTCGCCTTCATCGACGAGTCCCTGCGCGTGGCGCGCACGGCAGTGCTGATCAACGACCTACGCCGGAGCCGGTTGCACCTGGCGCTGGTGTACGCCGGCCGGCCCCTGTTCCGCAGCCCCATGGCGTGGAGCGATGGCCTGATCTCCGTCCGGAGGGCCTACACCCTGGCGGAGATGAGCGCACTGTTGCGCCGCACGAACGCCGCCGCGGTCGAGGTGTCGGAACACTATCTCTTTCGCCTGGGCGCGACGGTGTGGAAGACTTCGGCTGTCACGCAGCAGGCGGCGAAGAGCTGAACCCGCGTATCGCGTTCAGCACTCCCACCAGCAACGAGGCTGCCGACAGCAGGAGAATTCCTTCCCGCGCGCGCAGGGAAGTCCCGTGCAGGAGCGCGGCCACCGCCGCGCCGTTCAGCGCCGAAAAGACGCACACGAACGCAACCAGTACTTGAAATGGACTCTTCATCGGATTTCCAAACCAGAGCGGGCGGGGCCGCTGTCGGTTACAGCGGCGCTAGCGGACCACCAGCACTTCGCGCACATTATCGCGGGCCAGGAAGAACTTCAGCGAAGCAAATTCCTTGAACAGGTTCTCGATGTGGCGGTTGTTGAACACCCGCTGCAGGCGGAAGAGCGGCGGCTGGACCTTGCTGCGGCCCACGGGAGCGCCGCACAGCGGCTGGCATTGCAGCATGTCGTTGTCGGCGACGTGGTAGCGGAAGCAGGGCGCGTCGGGGCCGGCGTCGCGGGTATGAAAGAACGCCAGCAGGATGCCGCCCGGCTTGGTCAGCGTCGCCAGCCGCCCAATCACCGGTTTGACCAGCGACTCGGGCAGGTAATCCGGAACATCCCAGCAGAGCACGGCGTCGAACTGCCCGGCGCTGTAGCTGAGGTTGTCAGCCAGGAACTTGGTCGCGTCGAGAGTCTGTTTGCCGTCTTCGCCCACCATTACCAGCGACGGCTCCTGCGCCGCCAGCAGTACGTCTTCGGTGCAGACTTTGTGCCCGGCGTTGGTGAAGCGCGAGATGTTCGCCGCCGAGGTGCAGCCGAGATCGAGGATGCAGAGGCCCTCCTGCCCGGCGATGCGGCGGCTGAACTCGCCCAGTCCGCTGGAGCGACGGCTGATGCGCGCGGCCGAAGCGGCGGCGGCGGTCGCGGCGGACTGCTCGGAAGAGCCGCGGAAGAATTTCAGGAAGTTTTGCGTGACCGAACCCATGTACTGCTATCGCTTGGTATCTACCAGTGTACCCTGCGGCGCGCCGGCTGTGGCCGGCGTGGACGCGGCCGCGCTCTGCGCCGCGGCACGCGGAACTTCTTTGGGAATTTCCTTGGCGGCTTCGCGCTGGATGTCGAGTTGGCCCTTGAAGAAGGCGCCCTCCTCGATGACCACGCGCCTGGTCACGATGTTGCCGACCATCAGCGCGGAGCGCCGCAACTCCACCCGTTCGCTGCCGCTGACGTCGCCGTCCACCTTGCCATTCACCACGACGTCCTTGGCGCGTACGTTGGCGCGAATGCGCCCGTTGGGTCCGATGGTGAGGGAATGGGACCCCAGATCGATGCTGCCCTCGATCTCGCCATCGAAATACAGATCTTCGCTGCCCGACAGTTCGCCCTTGATCAGAACGGACTTGCCAATGTGCGCAACCTCGGAGCGAGAGGGATCAAGCGGCTTCGGTGTGTCCACCGGACGAACCTCCTTGACGGTGTTGGACCGGCGCGGCGCTGGCGGCCGGAAAGACGCTCGGCTGTGCCTCCGAGCTTTCCACTGGGCTGACCCCGGCTAGGGGGCTTCACCCGCAAACGCAAACGGCGAAACGACTTCTGACGACTATACCCGCCGCCATCGCGGGCGGCAATCGCGTTTTTCACCGGGCGCGAGCACAGGAACCCGCCTGCTCAGGGATGGCACCGCAGGGGTAACACTTGAGTACTCAGTATGTACTGAAGAGTTAACATAGCGCCAGCCGCCGCGGAGGCATCCGGCTCCTCGCTTGTTTTCAATTACTTGCCGAGCGCGAGCGGCAGCCGCTGTTTGGCCGGGCAGGTGCTATGACCAGGACGTTGGCCCGTTCGGAACTGTCGTGCCGGCGGGCGGAGCCGAAAACCAGGGGAACAGCGGCTTCGCCCTACGCGCGCGACTTGAACACCAATGGGACTGCCTTTTCCGGACGGGCCAGCTTACAACTCAGCTTGCACGTAACATCCTCCTTCGCAGACCAGCGGCAACGCTGGTCTTTTTGTTTCTGCCCCGGGAAAAGAGCAACGGCTACCCTGTTCGACTCGTCTAACTATTAGAACGAGCAGAAGCTTAGAGATGATCAGATCAAGGGTAGTTGCAGTCCTGGGCAGCGTGGCGATGGTGTGGGCTCTGGCGGCCTTCGCCGGCGCGCAGGAGAGTGCCAAGCCGGAGCTGCCGGCCAATCCCGCCGACCTGGTGCGCGCGGCCATCAACAACGAACTCAAGCCGGGCAATGGCGACCACAAAGCCTTCAAGCTGACCAGCAAGAAGGGCAACGACACCACCGTCAAGCAGGTCATCGAGACCCGGGACGGCGCCATCGCGCGCATCCTCTCCATCAACGGCAAGCCGCTCGAAGGGGAGCAGAAGGCGAAGGAAGACGCGCGCCTGCAGCGGTTGATCGACGACCCCTCCGCGTTGGCCGCCAAGCAGAAATCGCAAAAGGAAGACGATCGCCGCACCCGCATGATGCTCAAGGCGATGCCCGACGCCTTCCTCTACCAGTACGCGGGAACGGTGGAGACGCCGGAAGGCGCGGCGGAGAATCTGACCTTCAAGCCCAATCCCGACTGGGACCCTCCCTCGCGCGAAACCATGGTGTATCGCGGCATGCAAGGGACGATGCAGATCAACCTGCCCGGCAAGCGGCTGGTGAAGATCGAGGCCAGGCTGTTCAAGGATGTCACTTTCGGCTGGGGCATCCTG
>DASUBK010000445.1:0-7551 GCA_035763305.1 Terriglobales bacterium
CAGCGCATTGACATCAGCGGCAAGATCACCGACCTCGGCAAGCTCGACGCGACCGTCAGCTACACCATGCGCGGCGACTCCGAGCTACTGCTGCGCATGCTCTTCCGCCGCGTTCCTGCCGCCCGCTGGAACGACCTGGTCAAAGTTCTGGCGCAGGCCGACGGCTTCAATCCCGACTCCGCTTCCAACCTCAAGGCCGACTCGCCCGAGGACACCGGCCATCCCTTCCACCTCTCCTACACCATCTCGCAGCCGAACTACCTCGATTGGTCGAGCAAGAAGGCGCGTCTGGATGTCCCCATCCCACACATGCGGCTGGTCACGCCCGATCAGGATGAGGACTCCAACGATCCGGTGAAGCTGGGGCCGATCTCCCTGATCACCGCCACGCTCCACCTCGAGCTTCCCGCCAAGTACACCGCGCAGGCGCCGCTGCCGGTCGAGATGCAGAAGGACTTCGGCCTGTACAAGGCGACCTACAAGCTCGAGGGCAACGTGCTCACCGCGGAGCGCACGCTGAAAACCAACGTCACCGAATTTCCTTCCGCGCGCGTGCCCGAGTTCCTCAGCTTCCGCCGCATCATGGCCAGCGACGAGGGCCAGCAGGTTGGCCTGGAGTCCACCGTCGCCAGCGGCGGCGGGCAATTGCAGGGCATGAAGGCCGACGACTTGCACGAGGCCGGCATCGACGCCCTGCGCAGCAACAATTTCAAGTTGGCGGCGGAGCTGTTCGAGCAGGTGGTCAAGCAGGAGCCCAAGCACAAGTTTGCCTGGAACAATCTTGGCCGCGCCTATATGGGCCTGGGCCAGTACGACAAGGCCGCCGGCGCGATCCGCAAGCAGATCGAGGTCAATCCCTACGACGAGTTCGCCTACAACAATCTCGGGCGCGTGCTGTGGTTGCAGCTGAAATACGACGACGCGGCCGCGGCCTTCCGCAAGCAGATCGAGCTCAACCCGCTCGACAAGTTCGCCCACAGCAATCTCGGGGCCTTGCTGATCGACCAGAAAAAATACGCCGACGCGGTTCCGGAGCTGGAGAAGGCGGTCAATCTCACGCCCGACGACCCGCTGCTGGTCACCAATCTCGGCCGCGCGTACCTCAACAACAATCAGACCGACAAGGCGCTGCAGGCTTTCGATCGCGCGGTCGAGCTGGCGCCCGCGCCGCCGGTGTGGAACAACATCGCCTACGAGCTCAGCCTGAAGAAGGTCAGCCTCGATCGCGCGCAACGCTATGCCGAGTCGGCGGTCACCGCCACCGCGGCGGCGCTGCGCAATCTGTCGCTCGATCGCGTCACCTTGCAGGACATGGGCCAGGTCGCCAGCATCCAGTCGTACTGGGACACGCTCGGCTGGGTCTACTACCAGCAAGGCGAGGTGCAGAAGGCGGAGAAGTACGTGCGCGCCGCCTGGCTGCTCGGCGGCCACGGCGAGGTCGGCGATCATCTCGGGCAGATTTACGAGAAGCTCGGCGACAAGCAGAAGGCGATCGACACCTACACCGAGGCGCTGGCCGTGCCCAACAAAGTTGATGCCACGCGCGCCCGCCTGGCAGCGCTCGTCGGCGACGCCAAGGTGGATGGAATGGTCAAGCAAGTCGCCGCTACGCCATCGAAGTCGGGCACGCTCTCCGTGACGTCGCCGAAGAAGATCTCCGGCAGCGCAGACTTCTTCGTTCTCCTGGTGCCCGGTCCCAAGGTCGAAGACGTGAAGTGGATCGGCGGCAGCGACGAACTGAAGGGAATGTCCGAAGCGCTGCGCGGCTCGAGCTACGACGACGTCTTCCCTGACGGCGGCGACGCCAAGCTGATCCGTCGCGGCACGCTGACCTGTACTCCGGTGGAAAATCCGGTCGCAACCAAGTCGAAGGGAAAAGTAGTCGCAGCGGCCGAGAAAACTCAAGTCGCCGCGGGCGGCAGCACCTGCAAGTTCGTGCTGGTGAATCCCGAGGACGTGCGCAGCGTGGAGTAGCCGCCAGTTGCCGGTTGCCAGTCGCCGGTTCTCAGTTCGGAGTTCTCGCTCATCGCCGCAAACTGGCGACCGGCGACCGGCGACCGGCGACCGGCAACCGGCGACCGGCAACTGGCGACCGGCTGGCCTACAATAGGCGGTTATGGCTCTCACTCACTCCGTTTCTGCCGGGCACCACTCCTTCCTTCTCGACGGCCGGTGGATCGAGGGCGAACCGCGCGAGATCCGCTCACCCTTCGACCAGCAGGTCATCGCCACCGTCGGCTACGCCGGCCGTTCCGATGCTGAGTCCGCCATCGCCGCCGCCGAGCGCGCCTTCGCCACCACCCGCCGCCTGCCTGCCTACGAGCGGCAGCGCGCCTTGCGCGCCATCGCCCAGGGCCTGAGTGAACGGCGCGAGGAGTTCGCCGCCGTGCTCGCCCGCGAGGCCGGCAAGCCGATCAAGGCCGCGCGCGTCGAAATCGACCGCGCCGTCTTCACCTTCCACATCGCCGCCGAGGAGGCCACGCGGATCTACGGCGATGTGCTGCCGCTGGACCTGCAACCTGCGGCCACCGGGCGCTGGGCCATCCTGCGCCGCTTCCCTCTCGGCCCGATCGCCGCCATCACGCCCTTTAACTTCCCCGTTAACCTCGCCGCGCACAAGATCGCACCGGCCATCGCCGCCGGCTGCACCATCGTCCTCAAGCCGCCGCCGCAGGACCCGATCGCTACCCTCATGCTGGCGGAAGTCGTGCGCGAGGCCGGCCTGCCCGACGGCGCCGTCAACGTCCTGCCGCTGGACAACGAGGACGCCGACCCGCTGGTCACCGACGAGCGCATCAAGATGCTGACCTTCACCGGCAGCGGAGCCGTGGGCTGGCAACTGCGGCAGCGCGCCGGCAAGAAGCGGGTCACGCTCGAACTGGGCGGGAATGCGGCTGTGATCGTGCACGGCGACGCCGACGTGCGCTTCGCCGCCGACCGCTGCGTCGCCGGCGGCTTCTCCTATGCCGGGCAGAGTTGCATCTCGGTGCAGAGGATTTACGTGCAACGCGCGGCGCAGGAAAGCTTCCTCGACGCGCTGGTCGCCGCCACGCGCAAGCTGAAGGTCGGCGATCCGATGGATGACACCACCGACGTCGGCCCGATGATCCGCGAGGCCGACGCGCGCCGCGCCGAAGAGTGGATCGACGAGGCGGTCAAAGGCGGCGCGACCGTGCTGTGCGGCGGCCATCGTACCGGCGCGCTGCTCGAACCCACGGTCCTCACCCGCACCCGCCCCGAAATGCGCGTCAACTGCGCCGAAGTTTTTGCCCCGGTGGTCACGGTCGAACCCTATGACGATTTCGAGGACGCGCTCCGCCGCGTCAACGATTCGCCCTACGGCTTGCAGGCAGGCCTCTTCACCCGCGACGCCAAGCTGATCTTCCACGCCTACGAGGAACTCCAGGTCGGCGGCGTGATCGTCGGCGACATTCCCAGCTGGCGCATCGACCACATGCCCTATGGCGGCGTCAAAGAATCCGGCACCGGCCGCGAGGGCCTGCGCTACTCCATCGAGGAGATGACCGAGCGCAAGCTGCTGGTGATGAACGTGTAGGAGGTTTCGGAGGTTTCGGAGGTTTCAGTCGTTTCAGAGGTTCGTATGAAACCTCCGAAACTTCTGAAACCTCCGAAACCTCTCTTCTATTGCAGCGTTACTGGCTGATCCAGCTTGAACTGCAGCACGGTCTCCGCCGGCACCTTCACCTGCTTGCCGCGCGTAACCACCTGAGCCGTTGCGCCCGCGCCGGCACCGGCGATCGCGCCGATGGCAGCGCCTTTGCCGCCGCCCAGCACCGCGCCCAGCACCGTGCCCAGCAGCGCGCCGCCGCCGGTCATCTCGGCCGTGCGCTTGTTGGCGCCGATTCCGCGGGTCCCGGATGCGGTTTGCGTGTCGCTGGCCACGTTATAGACGCGTCCGTTGATCATCACCGACTGCAGCGCCAGCGCCGCTTCCATGCTGCCCGCGCCCATGGTTCCCGCCTTCACGTCCTGCACCACCAGCTTCGCCGGCGACGATTTCGGGATGAGCACCTGCCCGTTCGCTCCCATGACGTCCTCGGCAATCTCCGCGTCAAAGGTACGGCCCTGGTCGTCGGAGGTCGCGTTGATGTCCTGATCCGTGCGGATGGACAGTTGCGTGCCCGCGGGAATTTGCGAGCCGCTCTGCGCGGTCGTCGGATAGGTGCTCTGCGGGTAGGTACTCTGCGGATATTGCTGCTGGTTCTGCGGGTACGTGCTCTGCGGATATTGCTGCTGGTTCTGCGGGTACGTGCTCTGCGGATACTGCTGCTGGTTCTGTGGGTACGTACTCTGTGGATACTGCTGCTGGTTCTGTGGATACGTACTCTCCGGATACGTGCTCTGCGGGTACGTGCTCTGCGGATACTGCTGCTGGGTTTGCGGATACTGCGGGTTCGACTCCTGCGTCTCCGGATAGCTCTGCTGCTGCTGTGCCTGCGGCACCGTCGTCTGGTCGGGCACCGAAGATCCCTGCTGGGCCACGGCGCTTCCGGCGCACAGCGCCAGCGCAGCCATAGTAACGATGGCAAGTTTCATAGCTCACCCCTCTGGATCGTTTCGCTATCAGATAGGAGGCGCGATCCCGCTCGCAGGTTGGCAGGCATCAACCCCGTCCGGGACAGGTTTCCTCGCGCGAGCAGCAGCCCTGTTATACTCGCCCGTCTCTCTCCCGGGGGTACTCAGAAATGTTTCGAAACTTCCCCTATGCCGCCGCGGCGGTGCTGCTGGCTGCCTCGCTCTGCTCGGCCCAGGATCCTTCCGCCATCATGAAAGAACCCACCGTCGCCGCGGCCCTGGAGGCGGTGAAGACGAACGAACCCGAGATGCTCGACCTGCAGGCGCGCCTGTGCGAAATCCCGGCGGTCGAGTTCAAGGAGCAGGAACGTGGGGCGGAGTTGAAGCGGCTCTTCGAGCAGTACGGCCTGCAGAACGTTCACATCGACAAGGTCGGCAACGTGATCGGCACTCGGCCCGGCGCCCAGCCGCACCCCAACGTGGTGCTGGCGGCGCACCTCGATACTGTCTTCCCGGAGGGCACCAACGTGAAGGTCACGCGCGAGGGCACGACGATGAAAGGTCCGGGTATCGGCGACGATTGCCGCGGGCTGGCCGCGATGCTGGGCGCGCTGCGCGCCATGAAAGAAGCCAATGTGCAGACGCCGGGCACCATTACCTTTGTCGCCGACGTGGGCGAGGAGGGCCTGGGCGACCTGCGCGGCATGAAGCAGCTTTTCAATGAGGACCTGAAGGGGCAGATCGACGACTTCATCTCCATCGACGGCACCGGCGGCAACATCACCAACGTCGGTGTCGGCAGTTACCGCTACCGTGTGACCTTCAAGGGTCCGGGCGGCCACAGCTACGGCGCCTTCGGCACCATGGCCAATCCCATTCACGCCATGGGTCGCGCCATTGCCAAGATCGCCGACTTCCAGGTTCCGGCCACTCCCAAGACCACCTTCAACGTCGGCCGCGTGGGCGGAGGCACGTCGGTGAACTCCATCCCCTTCGAGGCCTGGATGGAGGTGGACATGCGCTCGCCGGACACCAATTCGCTGAATGCCATCAACGAGAAGTTCAAGGCCGCGGTGGCGCAGGCGGTGGATGAGGAAAACAAGCGCTGGGGAGGCCGCGGCCCGGTGAGCGCCGATCCCGCCATGGTCGGCAATCGCCCCGCGGGCCACACCGATCCCGATTCGCCCATCGTGAAGACCGCGCTGGAAGCGACCAAAGCCGTCGGCTACGACGCGCGTCTGGGCGGCGCGGGCTCCACCGACTCCAACGTGCCCATGAACCTGGGGATTCCGGCGATTACCATTGGCGGCGGCGGGCGCGGCAGCGGCGCTCACTCGCTCAACGAGCAATATGACTCCACCGACTCCTGGCGCGGCACGCAGCGCGCGCTGCTGCTGATCGTGTCGCTGGCGCGGTAGGAAATTTGATTGAAGATTTCAGATCGGACACTGGCGTTCTCTGCGGGCGCAAGAATTGAATATTGAAAAATGAATATTGAATATTGCGGGAAGCTGTCCGGCGCGTGGTCCGGCCAATATTCAATATCCATTTTTCAATATTCAATTCTTCTCTTCGCGGCTCGAATCTGAACTGCTATGGCAATCTTCAATCTGAAATCTTCAATCTGAAATAGTTTTCAGCGCCTGCTCGATATCCGCGCGCAGGTCGTTCACGTCTTCCAGCCCGATATTCAGCCGCACGATGCGCCCGCCGTAATCCGGGCGTTTGGGATTTCCGTGCAGATCGTAGGCCACCGCCAGGCTGGTGACTCCGGCCCAGCTGTAGCCGATCTCGAACAGCTCCAGCGCATCCACAAACCCCTGCACCTGCTGCTTGCTGAAGTTCTTGTTAAATACGATCGAGAACACGCCCGACGATCCGCTGAAGTCCCGCTTCCAGAACTCGTGCCCCGGGCACGACGGCAATGCCGGATGCAGCACCAGTTCGATTTCCGGCCGCTGCGCCAGCCAGCGCGCCAGTTCCAGCGCCGCCGCTTCGATTGCCTTCAGCCGCACCGCCAGCGTCTTCATGCCGCGCAACGCGAGGCTGGCATCGTCCGGCGAGACCGCGCTGCCGACTAACTGCTGCGTTACACCCAGCCTTTGCCATGCCTTGTCGTCGCGCACCGTGATCGAGCCCAGAAGCAGGTCGCTGTGCCCGCCGACATACTTGGTCAGCGCCTGCATGGTGATGTCCACGCCGTGAGCGAAGGCGTCGAGATACACTCCCGCTGCCCAGGTGTTGTCGAGCACCACCAGCGCGCCGGCGCGGTGCGCGGCCTCGGCGATGCCGGGAACGTCCTGCACTTCGATGGTCACCGAGCCCGGTGATTCACACCACACCAGCTTGGTATTCGCGCGAAAGAACTGCGCCATCTCCTTGCCGATGGTGGGCTGGTAATACGTGGTCTCCACGCCGAAGCGGCGCAGCACCTGGTCGGCGAAGTGGCGGTTGGGGCCGTAGATGCTCTCCGGCACCAGGATGTGATCGCCGGCGTTCAGGAAGGCGAAGTTGATCATCGAGATGGCGCTCTGCCCGCCGGGCGTGATCAGGGTGCGATAGCCGCGCTCCAGTTCGCAGATACGCCCGGCGAGTTCCAGCACCGTGGGCGTGCCGTAGAGACCGTAGGTGTAGCCGGCCGAGTACTGGTCCCAGGTGTCGTTGACCGAGGCGGCGTCGGGGAACAACACGGTGGAGGCGCGGTACACGGGCGTGTTCAGCGAGCGGAATCCGTCGGGAATCTGCGCGTCGGAATGAATCAGCTTGGTCTGCCAGCTCTTTGCCATAAAGTTTTGTGTGGAGGCCGTATTCTTTTGTGGAGGCCGGTCGACCTCGACCGGCTTTCCGTCCTGAATGTTCTGGAGGCCGGTCGACCTCGACCGGCAAGGACGGTAGCCTACGCGGACTGAGCTACGCGATGCAAACCCGCTCCGCAAATTCGTGCATCGGGCCATGGTCCGTGCCATCTAAATCGCCGAGCCATGAGCGACCTCAAGCACAAAGCTGAAACCTTGC
>DASUBK010000446.1:0-2679 GCA_035763305.1 Terriglobales bacterium
ATCCGCCACGGGCATCCCTCGACGCTGCATCTATGGTGGGCGCGGCGGCCACTGGCGGCGTGCCGGGCGGTGCTCTTCGGGCAGATGGTGGACGATCCGTCGAGCCTGCCGGAGGAGTTCCCGACCGAGGAGGCGCAGGAGACGGAACGGGAAAGGCTCTTCAACATCATCCGTGAGCTGGTGAGGTGGGAGAAGACGACCGATGAGGCGGTGTTGCACGCGGCGCGGGTGGAGATTGCCCGGAGCGCGGCGCGCAACCACGGCGTCTCGCTGTGGCATCGCATGACGCCTGAGGAGGTGGCCGAGGCGCTGAAGCGGTACGCGCCGCCCGTGCTGGACCCCTTCGCCGGGGGCGGCTCGATTCCGCTGGAGGCGCAGCGGCTGGGGCTGGAGGCGCACGCCAGCGACCTGAACCCGGTGGCGGTGCTGATCAACAAGGCGCTGATCGAGATTCCGCCGCAGTTCGCGGGACAGCCGCCGGTGAACCCGGAGTCGCGCGAGAAGTATCTGCAACGGGAGTGGAAGGGCGCGGAGGGGCTGGCGGAGGACGTGCGCTACTACGGCAGGTGGATGCGCGATGAGGCGTTCAAGCGGATCGGCCATCTCTACCCCACAGTGACGCTGCCGAGGGAGCAGGGCGGCGGCGAGGCGACGGTGATCGCCTGGCTCTGGGCGCGGACGGTGGTCTGCCCCAACCCGGCCTGTGGTACGCAGATGCCGCTGGCCAGTTCATTCTGGCTCTCGAAGAAGACGGGGAAGTCGGCATGGGTCGAACCGAGGGTGGACCGGAATGTGACGCCGCCAGCCATCGAGTTCACCATTGGCGCCGGAAGTGGTGGCCCACAAGACCCGCCGAAGGTGGGGCGGGGCGCGCAGTTCCGCTGCCTGGCGTGCGGCCAGATTGCGCCGGAGCAGCATATCAAGGATGAGGCGCTGGCAGGCAGGATGGGCGCGCAGATGATGGCGATTGTGGCCGAGGGCAAGGGCGGGCGTGTCTATCTGCCGCCGACTGACAAGCACTTAGCGGCGGCGCGGGAGACGCAACGCCCCGAAGACGTACCCAATCAGGCGCTTGCCGACGATCCGCGCAATATCTGGTGTGTCGGCTACGGACTAAAGACGTTCGATACGCTCTTCACCGCGCGGCAACTGGTGGCGCTGACGACGTTCAGCGATCTGGTGGGCGAGGCGCGGGCGCTGGTGCTGGCGGATGCGGAGGGCGACGGAACGTATGCTGATGCGGTGGCGACGTATCTGGCAGTCACTGTAAGTAAGGTGACGACTTTTCATAATTGGCTGGCCCGGTGGAGATCCGGAGAAAACAAATCCGCACCCGCTTTTGGTCGGCAGGCAATACCTATGGTTTGGGATTCCGCTGAAGTAAATCCCTTTGCCGGGGCTGGTGGCGACTTTATGGGTGTGGTAGACGGTGCTGTGGGTGTCATCAGATCGTTACCGACGCAAGCGCAACATGGTCAAGCAAAACAACTCGACGCGACGGCCGCCATCAACGGTGCGGCACACCCTATAATCTCTACAGATCCTCCGTATTATGATAATATAGTGTATTCCGACCTTTCAGACTTCTTCTATGTCTGGCTGCGGCGCTCGCTCAAGGACATCCATCCCGCTCTCTTCGATACTTTGCTCGTGCCTAAAGCGGCTGAGTTGGTGGCGACGCCCTATCGCTTTGGCGGCAGCGCGGAGAAGGCACGGCAATTCTTCGAGGAAGGGCTGGGCAAGGCGTTCGACTGCATGCGCGAGGCGGGGACACCTGAGTATCCATTGACCGTTTACTATGCGTTCAAGCAGGCCGAATCGGAAAATGGGAACGGCGAGAATGGCAGGAACGGCAACGGGGCCGAAGCAGTGAGCGCATCCACTGGCTGGGAGACGATGCTGGAGGGCATGTTGCGCGCGGGCTTCTCGGTTCAGGGTACATGGCCAATCCGAACTGAATTGGCCACTCGAATGGTAGGAATGTCTACGAACGCTCTCGCTTCGTCTATCGTGCTCGTCTGCCGACCACGGCCAGCGGATGCGCAGATCACCACGCGGCGCGACTTCCTCAACATGCTCAAACGCGAGCTGCCCACGGCGCTGAAGGAGCTGCAGCGGGGGAACATCGCGCCGGTGGACCTGGCGCAGGCGGCGATTGGGCCGGGGATGGCGGTCTTCTCGCGCTATAGCCGGGTGCTGGAGTCCGATGGGACGGCGATGCGGGTGCGCACGGCGCTGCAACTGATCAACCAGACGCTGGACGAGGCGCTGGCGGAGCAGGAGGGCGAGTACGATCCCGAGACGCGCTGGGCGGTCGCGTGGTTCTCGGAGTACGGGATGAACGAGGGGCCGTTCGGCGTGGCGGAGACGCTCTCGAAGGCGAAGAACACCGCCGTGGGCGCGCTGGTGGATGAGGGCGTGCTGGAGGCGAAGGGCGGCAAGGTGCGGCTGATGCGGCGCGAGGAGTACGGCGAGACGCACCAGATGGGCGGGCATCGGCGGCAGGATCGGCGGCTGACGGTCTGGGAGGTGACGCAACGGCTGATCCGGGCGCTGGAGACGGAGGGCGAGCAGGGCGCGGCGGCGCTGCTGGACCAGGTGGGCGGCGACTACGGGGAGAAGGCGCGGGATCTGGCTTACCGGCTCTACACGACCTGCGAGCGGAAGAAGTGGGCGGAG
>DASUBK010000447.1:0-6719 GCA_035763305.1 Terriglobales bacterium
CGCCACCATGGGAAGTCCGCTGGTCGCGGGCCGCGAGTTCACCCGTGCCGACGATGAAAAGGCTCCCGCGGTCGCTGTGGTCAATGAGGTCATGGCTCGGCAATTCTGGCGCGACGGCGATCCCGTCGGACGCCGCTTGCAGGCCAACGGTCGCTGGTATCTCGTAGTGGGTGTGGCGAAAATGTCGAAGTATCGCAACCTGACGGAAAAGCCCGCGCCGTTCTTCTGGGTGCCGCTGCGCCAGTCGCCCCTGACCGGCGTGATCCTGCAGGTGCGCACCTCGCAGCCTCCGGACGCTGTGTCCCGGACGCTGACTCGCGAGATCCGCGCCCTCGACGACAACATCGCGCCTTCCCCAGTGATCACCATGCGCGAGCAGGTGGCGCGCACCATGGCGCCGCAGCGCGTGGCCTTGCTGATGATCGCCATCTTCGCCGGCCTGGCGCTGGTGCTGGCCGCCATCGGCTTGTATGGGGTGATGTCGTGCACCGTTTCACAGAGCACGCGCGAACTGGGGCTGCGCATGGCGCTGGGCGCGGGACGATCGGACCTGCTGCGGTTGGTGCTCTCGCACGGCCTGACCTTGACCGTCACCGGCGTGGCCCTCGGTACCGCCGTCGCTCTGGGAACCTCGCGCCTGCTCGGCTTCCTGCTCTACCGCGTAAGCCCGCGCGATCCTGTGGCCTTCGGTTCGGCGCTGCTGGTGATGATCGCTGCCGCCCTCGTCGCGTGCTTCCTGCCGGCCTGGCGCGCCTCGCGCACCGATCCCCTGCAGGCTTTGCGGAGCTAGTCAGCCTCGATGTTTGGAGGTTCTTCGCCGCGCCGGATTCTGTCCGGTTGTCGCGCGCCCGCTCTTCGTCCGCTCCAGCGCCTGGCGAAGATCCTCGATCAAGTCCGCCGTGTCTTCGATTCCAACGGAATAGCGAATTAGCGCCTCGGGTATGCCCGCGGCCTCTCGCTCCCGCGGCGTCGATTCCACGTGGCTGGTCGTCGCGGGCGGACCCGCAATGGTCTCGACCGCGCCCAGGTTCGCTGCCAGGTGAGCGTAGCGCAGCCGCGGCAGCAGCCGGCGCACTGCGTCGAATCCTCCCTGCGGCGCGAAGCTCAGCACGCCGCCGAAGCCGTTCATCTGCCGGCGCGCGATGCTGTGACCTTCATCCGACTCCAGGCCGGGATAGAAGACCCTGGCTACGCCCGGATGGCTCTCCAAAAACCGCGCGATCTCCAGCGCGCTGCGGTTCTGCTGCCGAATGCGCAGCTGCAGCGTCTTCATCCCGCGCAGTAACAGGTAAGCCGCCATGGGATCGAGGCATGCGCCGGTAATCTCGCGGAAGTGGTAGATGCGCGCCACCAATTCGCGCTCGCCGCACACGATCCCGCCCAGCGCGTCGGCGTGCCCGCCGAGAAACTTGGTGGCGCTGTGAATCACCAGGTCGGCGCCCAGCTGGAGCGGTTGCTGGTTGATGGGAGTCGCGAAGGTGTTATCCACCACCACCACCGCGCCCTGGCGATGCCCGGCTGCTGCCAGGCGCGCCAGGTCCACCACCTTGATGGTCGGGTTCGTCGGGCTCTCCAGGTACAGCACCTTGCAGCCGCGCGCGATGGCCGACTCAATGGCGGCGTGATCGGTGGTATCGCAGAGCGCGACCTCGATCTGGAAGCGCGGCAGGAATTCGACGAACAACTTATTGGTGCCGCCATAGGTGTCTTGAATCGACACCACGCGGTCGCCGGGCGAGAGCAGCGTGAACAGCGCATTGCTGATGGCTGCCATTCCGCTGGCGAAACTGGTCGCCGCCTCCGCGCCCTCCAGTTCCTGCACCTTGCGCTCGAACGCCTCGACTGTCGGATTGGTGTTGCGGCCGTAGATGTGTCCGGGTTTCTGCCCGCGCGCGACGCGCAGCCACTCGTCCACGTCGGGATAGCCGAAGGAGACGCTATGCGCCACCGGCACCTGTGTCGCTCCCATCCAGCGCGGGCCCTGCTCGCCGGCCCAGATGGCCAGCGTGCCCGGCCCCGGGCCGGTCGGCCGCTTGTTCTTGTGGGAGGCCACAGCAGTCTCGACTCCTGGCGGAAATCAGCGCAGCAGTGTAGCAGGGAGCAGCCCACGACGCAGGCTGCTAGAATTCAGGCGACGAAAACTGGAGGAGAGAATGGCTACGATCAAGATTACCTGCCGCCCCAACGGCCCTTACCGCGTGGAAGCGCCCGAGGGCTCCATCGAACTGGTGGACGCCAACGGCAACCAGTACAACCTCGCCGGCAAGACCGCCTTCTCGCTCTGCCGCTGCGGGGCCTCCGTCAATAAGCCCTTTTGTGACGGAACGCATTCCAAGATCGGCTTCCAGGCCGCCGAAGCCGCGGTGAAGGCGGAAGAAGGACAGCAAGGCAAGCCGGTGGTGAACAATCCGCCCGCGAGCAGCCCGGCCAAGGGATAACTATGATCCCGCGCGCGACCGCATCCACGGCCGCAGGACGGTGTATTCCGGAACCGCGGTGCGGTGCGCGAGGTGGGGGCGCACCAGCTTGCGCCGCACCAGCAGCCGGACCGCGGCTTGCACCGCGCTCTTCGAAAGGCCCGTCGCGTCGGCCAGCATGCGGTGGCTGATGCTCAGGCTGCGCGCCTCCGCGCCCCAGGTTCGCGCCCACAGGAACAGGTACACCACGAACGCCGAGGGTGCGCGATCGTGGCCCACCAGGTCGGGCAGCAGCGTGTCCACGATGTAGCGATCGATGGGAATTCGGGTCATCTGTATTGGTTGAAACTATAGTCCGCGACACTATAGCAGGCGAAAGGGAATGTTCAAAGACCGCCGCTTTCGGTAGCCTTCCGCTCCAGAGGAAGGCAAGCATGATCAAAAGCGTGAAATTCGTCACCATTCCGGTGCGCGATCAGGACCGGGCGCTGGAGTTCTATACCGGCAAGCTTGGCTTTGCCGTGGCCACCGACCAGGCCTTCGGGCCGCAACGCTGGATCGAACTCAAGATTCCCGGCGCCGACACCCGCGTGGTACTGTTCGCCATTCCCGGCCAGGAAGATCGCATCGGCACTTTCCAGGGGATCTCTTTTCAGGCCGACAGCGTGGAGAAGACCTACTCTGAGCTCAAGGCGCGCGGCGTCGACTTCGAACAGGCGCCGAAGAAGGAAAGTTGGGGCACGTCGGCGATCTTCAAAGACCCCGACGGCAACAGCTTTGTGATCTCGTCGAAGTAAAGGACACAAGAGGCTCTTATGCAGATGCTGGACAGGTTGGAGCAGTTGATCGCCGTGGCCCCGCTGGCGCTCGAAAGCAAGCCGCCTGCCGAGGCCGCGCGCCGACCGCAGGCAGGGAAGTGGTCGCCGCAGGAAGAACTCGGGCACCTGATCGATTCCGCGGTGAATAATTACGGGCGCATCATTCGCGCCCAGCGCGAAGACAATCCTGCGCTCCCCGGCTACGAGCAGGACGCCTGGGTCGAGCGCCAGGATTACCAGGGACGCGACTGGGCGGAACTGATTGCGTTATGGGCGGCGATGAACCGCCACCTTCTGCACGCCGCGCGGCGTGTCCCGGCAGCGGCGCTGGCTCGCCGGTGCTCGGTGGGCAAGACCGGCATGACGCTGGAGTTCCTCATCGAGGATTACGTGGACCACGTGGTCCATCATCTGCAGCACATCGGCGTCGACGTGCGCCAGTTCCGGCGAGCGCAGTCAGCGTACAGCTAGTCGGCGGCCTCCTTCAGCTTCAGTCGGCTCTTGTTCTCTTCCATGAACTCCTGCAGTTGCGGCGCGGCGGCCAGCAGGCGCTTCCACTGCTCGTAGTAGAGCGTGACCGGGAAACGGCCCATGCCGTACACGCTGACCGCGCCCTTTTCGCTGACCTTGAACGACAACTCGCCGCCGCGGCGCGGTCCCTGCTGCTTCTCCAGTTCCGCTACCCGCGCCTTCAGTTCCTCATAACTCGGCTCTGCCATAAGAGTGCTCCCGGAGGTTGAAATCACCCTATCGTATGGTTTGGCGGCCAAGACCGCAATGGTTCGCGGCGCGGATTTAGGGCCGTGGGATGTGCTCCGCGTCACAGCGGGAAACAGCGAAAATGGCGTAATTTGAATGCATTCCGACCCGAGCCCTGGCTCGAGCCCACCATAGGGAGGCGAGCGATGGCCGTCGCAAAGCCCGCAGTCCAGATCGCGCTGCGCAATATCCTGGTCGCCACCGATTTCTCTCCCTGCTCGGACCGCGCGCTCGAGCACGCGCTGGCCATCGCGCGCCACTATGGCGCCGCGATTCACTTCGCCCACGTGGTGCAGCCGGCGGCGTACACGCTGGCCTGTCCTGAGGGTTACGCCGGCACGCCCGAGGCGATCAGCGAGGCCGCCGACCTCGCCCGCCGCGACGTAGAAAAGGTCGCCCAGCGCGGCATGGCGAACTACGGCATCGAGATGCTTGACCACCAGGTCTGGGTCAGCCAGGGAGACGTCTGGGACATGCTGCACACCATCGTCATGCAGCAGGACATCGACCTGGTGGTGGTGGGCACGCACGGCCGCCGCGGTCTGAGGAAAATGATCCTCGGCTCCGTCGCGGAGGACGTCTTCCGCCACTGTCGTTGCCCGGTGCTGACCGTCGGGCCGCACGCGCCCGCCGCGGCGCCGCCTGCCCTGCGCACTCGCCAGGTCCTGTTTCCCACCGACCTTTCGCCCGAGTCGCTGGCCGCGCTCCCCTTTGCTCTCTCGCCGATGCAGGAGTTTCTCGCGGCCGTTACCGTGCTGCACGTTACCGGCCCGGCGGGCGGAAACCGTCCCCGCGAATGGCGCCAGATTGAAGAGCAGATGCGAGCTCTGGTTGGGCGCGAAGTCTCGCTGGCCGGCGTGGACTTCGAGATCGAGTCCGGGCCGGTGGCGAAGACCATCCTGCGCTACGCCGAGGAGCGCCACGCCGATCTTATCGTCTTCGGCCTCAAGCCGCCCGACACTTACGTCGAGCGCCTGCCCTGGCAGGAGGCCTACCGCGTCGTCTGCGAAGCGCCCTGCCCGGTGCTGACCGTCAGAGCGCCGTCAGCCTGGGACTGAAAGGAAAGTTAAAAGTTAAATCGGGTAAAGTAGAAAGTAGAAGGGGTCTTTCTTACTTTTTCTTTTACCGATTTCACTTCTAACTTTAGTGGATGGTCTTGGTCTTTCTGCTCATGTAATCCATCAGCAGGTACTGGCCCAGCGTGAATGGGGTCGTGAAGTACGCTTTCCCGCGGCACATCTCCGTCACCTTCTGCACGAATTGCACCAGGCCGTAGTCGCTGGCCAGCATGAAGGTGTTGATCAGGATGCCGGCGCGCTTGCACTTCGACACCTCTTCCAGCGTCTGGCTCACCACCAGCGGGTCCAGGCCGAAGGCGTTCTTGTAGATGCGGCCATCCTCCAGCGTCAAAGCGCTGGGCTTGCCGTCGGTGATCATCACGATCTGCTTCATGTCCTTGCGCTGGCGGTTGAGAATGCGCTGCGCCAGCCGCAGGCCCTCGCGCGTGTTGGTGTAGTACGGCCCCACCTTCACCCGCGCCAGTTGCGACAGAGGCACTTCCTCCGCCGAATCATGAAACAGGATGAGCGACAGCGAATCGCCCGGGTACTGCGTGCGGATCAGGTGCGACAGCGCCATCGCGACCTTCTTCGCGGGCGTGAAGCGGTCTTCCCCGTAGAGGATCATGGAGTGCGAACAATCCAGCATCAGCACCGTCGCGCACGACGACTGGTACTCGCACTGGTGCACCTGCAGGTCGGAATACTCCAGGTTCAGCGGCAGTCCGAGCCCCTCGCGCTGGATGGCGCTGGACAGCGTCGCGGTAATGTCGAGATTGAGCGTGTCGCCGAATTCGTACGGCTTGGATGCGCCGCTGGCCTCGATGCCGGTGGCCAGGTCGCGGGTGTCGTGCCGCCCGAAGCTGGACTTGCCCAGCGACCCGAGCAGGTTGCGCAGGGTGCGGAAGCCGAGGAAGTCGAGGCCCTTGTCGGTGATCTCGAATTTCGCCTGCGCCTGGTTCTGCCCGATCTGCCCGCCCACCGACGACTGCTTGCTGGGATCGTGCGGCTGGTCGATGGAGATGTAGTCCTCCTGCTCCATGCGCTCGATGAGCCGTTCGACCAGCTTCTCCAGCGTGCCCTCCATCTGCATCTGCTGCAGCTGTTCCTGCAGGCGTTCGTCCATCAGATCGCCGTTCGTCAGCGCCTGCTCGATGGCCCGCCGCAGCTCGTCCAGCGTCTGCTCGCCGTCCGGCAACTCGTAAAAGTTCATGTACGAGTTCTGGAAGCCGCTCTGCAGCAGGTAGTCGGAGAGCGCGTTGAGCAGGTCCTCCATGCTCATCTCCGATGCCGGGTCGGGAACGTATTTGGTGTAGGTGACTCTCTTCATGGCAAAGGTGGTCAGTGGTCGGTGTCCAGCGGCTGGCGGTCCTCACTAACCACTGGCCACTGATCACTGGTGACTAGTTGAACCCTCTCCTCGACCGTCCCCCGCCGAACGGCTCTTCTCCGCGGAAGCCGCTGCTCGCCTCGGCGCGCTTGGCCTGCTTTTCGCCGGCGGTGAAGACGCGCTCCTCGTTGCGCCCGATGCGCTTGTGCGCGTACAGGCCCTCGAGAACGAACTCCGCTGCCGAGACCTGCACCTCGATCTCGTCCTTGCCCTTCACGCCCAGCGCGCCCAGCTTGTCCATCAGGCCCTGGATGCTCTTCAGGCTCTCCAGCACTTC
>DASUBK010000448.1:0-6309 GCA_035763305.1 Terriglobales bacterium
GGTGGACGCGCAGACCTATTACTCCTTGACCGGCGACAAGCCCGGCGAGCAGATGAACTACACCTTCCTCGACGGCTACATGATCGTCGGACCGACCCGCGCCATCGTCGCCCAGGCGGTCCACATTCACGCCAGCGGCGTCACCCTGGCGACCTCGACCGCGTTCCACGATCTGCTTCCGGTGGACTCGCACGCCGACGTCTCCGCCCTGCTCTATCAGAACCTGCAGCCGGTCCTGGGACAGCTGGCGGGAGTGCTGAACAGCGGTCAGTTGCAGTCGCTGAAGACGATTGCCGCCGGCACCAAGCCCACCGTGATCTGCGCTTACGGCGGCGCCGACAGCATCGAGGTGGCCAGCGCGGCGCGCTTCCCCGACCTCAACAGCCTGACCTTCAAAGCGCTGCTGGGAGCGAGAAACAAGGGAACCGGCGAAGCGATCAATCCGTAATACCAGCCAGAGGCTTCAGTTTCCGTTTCGGTTTCCCTTGCCGCTGAGGCAGGATCCGACCGAAACTGAAACTGAAACTGAAACTCCCGATGACGCCGCTGATCGAACTCGACAATCTCTACGTTCAGCTTGGAGGCCGCACCATCCTGGACGGCCTCCGCGCCTCGCTCACCGGCCGCGCCATCGGCCTCCTCGGGCCTAACGGCTCGGGCAAGTCCACCCTCATCAATACCCTGCTGGGCTTTCATCCGCCGATGGCCGGCGGCGCTCGCGTCATGGGCCTCGACATCTCCCGCCAGACCGACGGGGTTCGCGCCATCTGCGGCTACATGCCGGAGAACGACTGCTTCATCGCCCAGATGAGCGGCGTGCACTTTGTCCGCTACATGGCGGAACTCGCCGGACTGCCCCCGCGCCAGGCCCTGGAGCGCGCCCACGAAGCTTTCTTCTACGTCGGCCTGGGAGAAGTTCGCTACCGCAAGGTCGGCACCTACTCCACCGGCATGAAGCAGCTCACCAAGCTGGCGCAGGCCATCGCCCACGGTCCTAAGCTCCTGATCCTCGACGAGCCCACCAACGGCATGGACCCGCCGGCGCGCAAGAACATGATCGAACTGATCCGCGAGGTGCGCGACGCCGGCGACATCCGCCTCCTGCTCTCCTCCCACCTGCTGCGCGATGTGGAAGAGTGCTGCGACGAGGTGCTCATCCTCAACAAAGGGCGCGTGGCCTCGGTCTGCAATCTGGAGGAGGAGCGCCGCGCCAACAAGAAATTCCTCGAGATGGAAACCATCGGCGCCAACGGAACTTTCACCTCGGCCATCGAGCAACTGGGCTGCGAGTGCGCCACCTTCGGCAACGGCCGGGTGAAATTGGTGATGCCCGAGGGCGTCGAAATCCGCCAGCTCTACAGCATCGCCGAGCAGCAGCAAGTGCAGATTCGGCGGCTGAACTACCGCCGCGATTCCCTGCAGGACATCTTCCTCAAGGCCATGGAATCGAGCGGCGTGGAAAGCCCGGCGCTGCGCAAGAACGGCAAGGGGGCCTCGCATGGCGGTCTATAAGCGCACCTACCACGCCTACAACGGCCCGCTGACGCCGCACCGCGGACGCTTCCTGGTCATCAGCCGCTACTGCGCGCGACAGATGTTCGAGTCGCGCATCTTCAGCGGCGCGGTGGTGTTCAGCTACCTGCCATTTCTGATTTTTGCCGGCCTCATCTACCTGCTCAACAGCCCCATGGCCCAGGGATTGCTCAAGGTGCAGGGCGCCCCGCCGTTTGCTATCGACAACCAGTTCTTCATGAAATTTCTCCAGGGCATGGGCTACTTCGCCCTGATCCTCTGCGCCTACGCCGCTCCCGGCCTGGTCAGCATGGACATGGCCAACAACGCTCTGCCGCTCTATCTCAGCCGCCCTCTGAGCCGGATCGAATATGTGCTCGGCAAGGCGCTGCCGGTCGCCGCCGTCCTCTCCGCCGTGACCTGGGTTCCCGGCGTGCTGCTGTACCTGATGCAAGCCTCCATGGCCGGCGGCGGCTGGGGCTGGAAGCACCTCGACATTGTCGGCGCGATCCTCGCCGGCTCCGCGCTGTGGATCGCCTTCCTGACCCTGGTCTCGCTCGCCGTTTCCTCCTGGGTGCGCTGGAGAATCATTGCCACCGCTGCCATCGTCGCCTTCTTCTTCGTGCCCGCGGCCTTCGGCACCGCCGTCACCCTGATCCTGCGCACGCCCTGGGGCGAGCTGCTCAACTTCCCCTATCTCAACACGCTGATCTGGTATCGCCTCTTCGGGCTGGAGGCGCCCTACTGGTCGCGCTTCCCCAACGTGCCTCTCCCGGCGGCGTGGCTGACCTTCCTGGGATTGAGCGCGATGGCGCTGTGGATGCTGCACGAGCGCATCCGGGCGCGTGAGGTGGTGCGCGGATGAGCGACAGAATCCAGTTCGAGAATGTCTCGAAGTTTTACGGCGAAGTGCTGGGTGTGAATAACGTTACCCTGTCGCTGCCGCCGGGCATCACCAGCCTCGTCGGGCCCAACGGCTCGGGCAAGAGCACGCTGATGAACCTCATGGCCGGCCTCATCCAGCCTACCCGCGGGCAGGTCGAAGTCATGGGCTTCTCCCCGCGGCGTCCCGAGGCGATGTTCCGCGTCATCGGCTACTGCACCCAGTACGACTCGTTTCCGCACAGCGTCAGCGGATTCGAGTTCATCTACGGCTGGCTGCGCTTGCACGGGCTCGACCGCCACCAGTGCGCCGCCCTCACCAACGAGGCGCTGCAGCGCGTGCGGCTCACCGAGGCGGCGCATCGCCCGGTCGCCGGCTACAGCAAGGGCATGCGGCAACGCATCCGCCTGGCCCAGGCGATCAGCCATCACCCCACAGTGCTGATTCTCGACGAGCCGCTCAACGGCCTCGATCCCATGGCCCGCGCCGAATCCATCGCCCTCTTCCAGGACCTGGGGCACGAAGGCATGCACGTCATCATCTCCAGCCACATCCTCGAAGAGGTGGACCGCATTTCCGACCAGGTGGTGCTGATGAGCCACGGCTACGTCGTCGCCGAGGGCGATATCCGCGAAGTGCGCAACGAAGTGAAGGACCATCCCATCCAGGTGCTGATCCGCTGCTCCAATCCTGGCTCGCTGGCCGCCCGCGTCTTCGGCCAGGACCACGTGGTCGAGGCCCGCCTGCACGAGGACGGCGGCGGCGTGCTGGTTCGCACCCGCGATGCCGACAGCTTCTACCTGCTGCTGAATCAAATTGCCCGCGAAGGCTTGGTGGATATTGACGCCGTCGCGCCTGCCGACGACGACGTCAACTCCATCTACCAGTACCTCATCGGCGGAGGTGCGTCATGAGCGCCGTCCAGCGCATTCGCTCCTTCGTTCTCGACAGCCCCTGGCGCCTGTGGACCCGGCAGATGCTGGCCGTGGTGCGCATGGAATTGAAGAAGTCGGTGATCACCCGCCGCGGCCTGTGGATTTACCTGCTGGCCTTCGCGCCGGTGGCTATCATCGGCCTGCATGCCCTGGATATGAAGTTGCGTCTTGCCCATCCCGGCTCGCGGGTTCATGAAAGCCTCAGTGAGGACACGCAGGTCCTGGCCGGCATCTTCCAGTTCTACTACCTGCGCATGGGCATCTTCTTCGGCTGCATGGGAATCTTCACCTGGCTGCTGCGCGGTGAGTACGTGGAGAAGACCCTGCACTACTACCTGCTGGCGCCCATCCGCCGCGAACTGATGGTGCTGGGAAAATTTGTCGCCGGACTGCTGACCTCGACCTTGCTCTTCGCCACCGGCGTTCTGCTCTCGTTTGCGTTGATGTACTGGGGTCTGGGCGGCGAGGGCGAGCAGTTCGTCTTCGCCGGTCCGGGCCTGGGACACCTCGGCGCCTATCTGCTGGTGACCGCCCTTGCCTGCGTCGGCTATGGCGCGCTGTTCATGATGCTGAGCATGCTGCTCAAAAATCCTATCGTCCCCGGCATTATCCTGCTGGGGTGGGAGGGCATCAGCCCCGTCTTTCCCCAGGCCATGCAGAAGCTCAGCGTAACCTTCTACCTCAAGCACCTCACGCCGGTGGCGGTTCGTGCCGAAGGTCTGATGGCCCTGTTCACGGTGGTCACCGACCCGGTCCCGAAGTGGCTCGCCGTCTTCGGCCTGCTGGCCCTGAGCAGCTTCGTCGTCTTCCTGGCCTGCCTCAAGGCGCGCACGCTCCAGGTGAGCTACCACACGGAATAACCACGCGAATCCGGTAGGCCCCGGCGCCCTCGCCGGGGCAGTTCTTAGCCTCACCCCAAAACACAGATGCCGCGGGCGCCCTCGCCCGCGGCGCAATTTTGCTCGGATCTGCTGAATCGCATGGTGGCGCAGGCCGAAGCGGTGGAGCAGGCCTTTAGGCCTGCGGTTCAGCTCCCAAAACAGAAGGGGCTTTACCCCCTGAGGGACTTCGCGGCTCCTCAACTACTCCCCGTACGGCACCCAGATATTCTTTACCTGCACCGCATGCTGCAGATACCACCGCCCCTCTCCCTCGCCGCTGAACCAATCAATCGCCCGCCCCTCGTTGGTCCACACCTGCTTCAAATTCCCCACTGACAGCACCTTCGCCTGCGCGCTCATCGCTTCATCCGCGAAACACCACACGGCTTCCAGGCCATCGTGTTCGGCCATCGTCTGCAGCAATTCCCCGCTCCGCCCGGTCACGATGTTCACCGCCCCGCCCGGCAAATCGCTGGTATCGAACACCTGGTATAAGTCGCCGACGATCAGCGGATACGCCTCCGACGGCACCGCCACCACCGTGTTGCCCATGGCGATCGCCGGCAGCACCAGCGACAGCAGCCCCAGCAGCGGCGCTTCCGCCGGACAGATAATCCCCACCGCGCCGATGGCCTCATTCATCGCCACCGAAATATTGCGCATGGGCGGGTTGTGCACCGCCCCGTCGAACTTGTCGGCCCAGGCTGCGTAAGAGAAGATTCGTTCGATGCTCGTCTCCACCTCTGCGCGCGCCTGCTTCTCCCCAACCACCTTCGCCAGCCGCGACGCCACCTCGTCGCCCCGCTGCGCCAAATTCTCCGCCATGTAATAAAGGATCTGGGCGCGATTGTGGGCCGTCGCGCGCGCCCATCCTTCCGCCTTGCGCGCCGCCTCCACCGCGTTGCGGATGTCCTTGCGATTCCCCAGCGGCGCTTCGCCCAGCAACTTTCCCTCGCGATCGAATACCGGGAAGCTGTAGCCAGAATCCGGCCGCGCCTGCTTGCCCCCGACGTACAGCTTCACCGTGCGATCGATCGGCGGGGTTCCGAAACCATCCTCGGCTGTGTGGCCCAGGTCTGTGTGGCACGGGTCTCCGACCCGTGCACCCGGGCCGGAGGACCGGGCCACACTGGCATTTTTGAACCACCCCGGCTCCAGGTACTCCAGCATGCCCTCGCGCCCGCCTTCGCGCCCGTAACCGCTCTCGCGATAGCCGCCAAAGCCGCACGCCGCGTCGAACATGTTGGTTCCGTTCACCCACACCACCCCGGCCTTGATCTGCGCCGCCACCTGCAGCGCCACGTTGATGTTCTCGCTCCACACGCTGGCCGCCAGCCCGTATGCCGTGTTGTTGGCCAGTTCCACCGCCTCGCGCAGCGTGCGGAAGGTCATCGCCGCCAGCACCGGCCCGAAAATTTCTTCCTGCGCCACCGTCGCCGTCGGATGCACGTTCACCAGCAGCGTCGGCGGGAAGTACAGCCCCTTCGACGGCATCGACGTCTGCGGCTGATGGCACGTCGCGCCCTCCGCGACTCCCTGGTCGACCAGGCGACGAATGCGTTCCAGTTGCACCGGCGCGACGATCGCCCCAATGTCGATCGCCTTGTCCAGCGGCGCGCCGACGCGCAGCGTGCTCATGCGTTCGCGGATCTTCGCCGTCAGCGCCTCGGCAATGCTTTCCTGCATCAGCAGCCGCGATCCGGCGCAGCACACCTGCCCCTGGTTGAACCAGATGCCGTCCACCAGGCCCTCCACCGCGCTGTCCAGGTCGGCGTCCTCGAAGATCACGAACGGCGACTTACCGCCCAACTCCAGCGACAGCCGCTTGTGCGACTTGGCCGTCGCCTTGCGAATGATGCGCCCCACCTCGGTCGAGCCGGTGAAGGCGATCTTGTCCACGTCTGCATGATTGACCAGCGCCTCGCCCGTTCGTCCGTCGCCGGTCACGATGTTCACCACGCCCGCCGGCAGCCCGATCTCCTGGCAGATTTCGGCGAACGCCAGCGCCGTCAGCGGCGTGAACTCCGCCGGCTTCAGGACCACCGTGTTGCCCGCCGCCAGAGCCGGCGCGATCTTCCACGCCAGCATCAGCAGCGGA
>DASUBK010000449.1:0-13007 GCA_035763305.1 Terriglobales bacterium
CGCCGGCGCCGGGCTGGATCCTGGTCTCCACCTGCAGCGGCGCCTGCGCGGCTGATTTCAGAGCAGGGAACGCCTGGAAGTAGCGGTCGAAGTCGGAGGCGGAGGCGATGTTGTCGTCGCTGAACTCGCCCTTGTCGGTGGCAATCTTGGCCACGAACTTCTGCAGCACCACCGGCTTCTCGGTGGTGTTCTGCACGGAGAGATTGATGGCGACCAGGACGTTCTTGTCCTGGGTCTCGGCGGCGGCGACCTCGCCCAGGGAGCCGGAGAACGCCGGCTTGGGCGCATTGGTCACCGCCACTACGGCGATGATGGCGGCGATCACCAGCAGCACCACGACCACCACGCCGACGGGCGGCAGCGTCCACTTGGCGCGGTCGAATTCCTCGGTCATGGGAACGTGACCAGCGTCCTGCGGTTCGGCCGGTTTGGGCGGCGGCGTGGGAGCGGAGGGGACGTTATTTTCCGGCATACAGAGTTCCTGGTTGTGAGATGCGGGCGAACTCACCGGCGCAGTCCATCATAGCCCCGCCCCGGTCTTGGGTGGGAGAGTACGGGTTCAGCCGTGCCGCACACGCGTGCTTGAAAATTGGGGGCTGTTGCCTCTGAGGCACTTCCCTCAGCGGCTAAAGCCGCTCCGCATTTGCAGCCTTTTCGGCACGGCTAAAGCCGTGCCCTCTCGGCGGCTATTAAGTTTTCGCTGCTGCCGGCCATTTCTTCTTCATGGCTGCGGCGAAGGCGTCCGCCGGCAGGGTGTTGAGCACGTCGGCGGGGGTCAGCCAGGCGCGCCGCGCCTGCAGCACGCCGTAGCGAATCTTCTCCATGTGCGAGGTGTGGTGCGCGTCGGTGTTGATGACGATCTTCACCCCGCGTTCTTTCGCCATGCGCAGATGGCGGTCGCACAGATCGAGGCGGTCGGGATAGGCGTTCAGCTCCATCGCGACCTTGTTCCTGGCCGCGGCATTCAACACCTTTTCCACGTCGAACTGGTAGGCGTCGCGGCGCAGCAGCAGGCGCCCGGTGGGATGGCCGAGGATCGAAGTGTTGGGATTGGAGACCGCCTTCAGCAGTCGCTCGGTCATCTGCGCCGCATCCTGGTCGAAGCGCGAGTGCACGCTGGCGATGACGATGTCCATCTCCGCCAAGACGTCGTCGGAGAGATCGAGGGAGCCGTCGGCCAGGATGTCCACCTCGATGCCGGCAAACATTTTGATCCCGGAAAGTTTCTTGGCGGCAGCGCGGATGCGCTTGATGTGCGCGCGCGCGCGATCGTCGTCGAGGCCGTTGGCGAAGGCCAGGTTCTTGGAGTGGTCGGTGATGGCCATGTACTGATAGCCGCGGGCGCGGGCGGCTTCGGCCATTTCTTCGATGGTGCATTTGCCGTCGGTCTCGACGGTGTGCATGTGCACGTCGCCCTGCAGGTCGGCGAGTTCCAGCAAGCGAGGAAGCGAGTGCGCCTCCGCCGCCTCGATCTCGCCGCAATTCTCGCGCAGCTCGGGTGGGATGTAGTCCAGCTTGAGCTTGCCGTAAATCTCTTCCTCGGTGCGGCCGGCCACGCGCTTTTCGTTGTCGAGGCGCGCCAGGCCGTACTCGTTGAGGGTGAAGCCCATCTTCAGCGCCCGCTGGCGCAGCGCGACGTTGTGCGACTTGGAGCCGGTGAAGTACTGCATCGCCGCGCCGTAGGAATCGGGCGGAAGCAGGCGCACGTCGACCTGCATGCCGCTGCGCATCTTGAAGCTGACCTTGTTTTCGCCGCGCGCCAATACCTCGAGGATGCCGGGGAAGTTGACGATGCGGTCGAGCACGGCGTCGCGCTGCGCGGGCTTGGTACAGCAGCCGCCGGTGACCAGCATGTCGAGGTCGCCCACGGTTTCGCGGCCGCGGCGCAGCGAGCCGGCGGGTGTGACCTTGTCCACGCCGGGCAGTTTGCAGAGGTGCGCGGTGAGTTTCTCCGCCATCTCCTCGGCGACGTCGAGCAGGAAGCGGCCGGAGATGCGGCGGTAGTTCTCGATGGCGTTGAGGATCTTCTGCTGCGCCTTCTCGCCCATGCGGGGAAGTTCGGCCAGCTTGCCTTCGCGGGCCAGTTTCTCCACGCCGGCGATGTCGCACACCTGGTGGGCGCTCCACAGCAGGGCGATGGTCTTCGGGCCCAGGCCCTGGATCTTGAGCAGCTCCAGCATCGAAGGACGGTACTTCTGCAATAGCTCCTGGTGCAGCTTGAGTTTGCCTTCCTTGAACATCTCCTGCAGGTTGGCGCTCATGCCCTTGCCGATGCCGGGAATCTCCAGCAGCTTCTTGGGGTCGTTGACGATTTCCGCGATTTGCTGCGGCAGACCCTCGATGGCTTCGGCGGCGCGGCGGTAGGAGCGGATGCGGAAGGGATCGTCGCCGTTGATCTCCATCAGGTCGGCGGTTTCGTAGAGCACGTCGGCGATGGTCTTGTTGTCCACGCGGGCACGATTCTAAATCGCCTGCGGCCGAATTCCCATTGGTGGAACGTGTCCGCACCCGGGTCGGAGACCCGTGCCACACCACCCGTGCCACACAAGCAAATGCCAGAGCAGAGAAATTACAAAGAGATTACACGCGCCGCTCGCCGATCCAGCTACCCTGCGGCCCAGGCACCCGCCAATCCTACGTTGGAGGCGATTCTTGGAACCTCATCCCCGAGGAACGCAGGCCCGCGTGCTGCTCAGCTCGGTGTTTGGGCCGTACGCGCGCGACGACGAGTTCGGCAGCCGCGCCATCAATCCTATGGAGCTGTATCACAACCAGGTGACGCGCGAGCAGGGCGCGTTTTCGTTGCGCATGTTTCACCGCTCCTGGGGCCTGATGCTGATCCAGGAGAACATCTCCGCGCCCAGCACGCTGTTGGATTTTCCCACCCGCGAGCGTTTCGAGCGCGAGCTGCGCAAGCACCAGTACGATATTGTCGGCATCTCGTCCATCATCCCCAACGTGGGCAAGGTGCGCGAGATGTGCCGCATCGTGCGACGACTGGCGCCCTCGGCGCAGATCGTGGTCGGCGGTCACGTGGCCGCCATTCCCGGCCTGCAGCACCTCATCGACGCCGACCACATCGTGCGGGGGGAAGGCGTCGCCTGGATGCGCCAATACCTGGGCGAGGACCTGCAGGCGCCGGTACGCCATCCGGCCATCGTGTCCGGCTTTGGCATGCGGATAATGGGAATGAAAGTGCCGGAGCGGCGCGGCGCCACCGCGGCCACCATCATTCCCTCGGTGGGCTGCCCGATGGGGTGCAACTTCTGCACCACCTCGGCGTTTTTCGGCGGCAAGGGCAAGTTTGTCGACTTCTACCACTCCGGCGCGGAGCTGTTTGCCGTGATGAGCGAGATGGAGGAGCGGCTGGGGACGCGCTCCTTCTTCGTCATGGACGAGAATTTCCTGCTCCATCGGGCGCGCGCCATGGAACTGCTGCGTCTGATCCAGTCGCACGGCAAGAGCTGGGCGCTGTACGTATTCTCGTCGGCCAACGCCATCCGCAAGTACACGGTCGAAGAGCTGGTGGAGCTGGGCATTTCCTGGATCTGGATGGGGCTGGAATCGCCGCGGTCCAACTATGCCAAGCTGCAGAACGCCGACACGCGGGCGCTGGCACGCGAGCTGCAGCAGCACGGCATCAAGCTGCTGGGCTCGTCCATCGTCGGGCTGGAACATCACACGCCGGAGAACATCGCGGAGGAGATCGAGTACGCGGTGGCGCACGAGACCGACTTTCACCAGTTCATGCTGTACACGCCGGTGCCGGGCACGCCGCTGTTCGAGCAGATGAGCGCCGAGGGACGGATGCTGGAGGGGGTGGACCTGGCCGACATTCATGGGCAGTTCCAGTTCAACTTCCGGCACGCCGCCATTTCGCGGGAGCAGTCGAAGGGCTTCCTCGACTCGGCCTTTCGGCGCGACTTCGAGCGCAACGGTCCCAGCCTGTTTCGTATTTGCCACACCACCCTGCAGGGCTGGCTGCGCTATAAGGACCACCCCGATCGCCGCATCCGCGAGCGCTTCCGCTGGGAGGCACGACAACTGGCCAGCTCCTATAACGCGGCGCTGTGGGCCATGGAGCGGCGGCTGGCGAAGAGCAATCGCGAGGTGAGCGAGCGGATTGGCAGCCTGCGGCGGCAAGTGGAGGCGGAATTCGGCGGCGTGGCGAAGTGGGCGCGCCGGCTGGCGGGCCCGGTGCTGCTATGGAGCGCGCGGCGGGAGGAGCGGCGGCTGGCGGCGGGGAAGAGTTACGAGCCGAGGGCCATCGTGGAGCGGCGCAATTGGGCGGCGTCGTAGGGCAAAACAAAAGGGCGGCCGCAGCCGCCCCTCCGGAGATTCCGGCCGATTCCGATTAGAGAATCGAGACGTTCTCAGCTTGCAGACCCTTGGGTCCCTTGGTGACGCTGAACTGCACTGCCTGGCCTTCCTGGAGGCTGCGGAAACCGTTAGCCTGGATAGCCGAGAAATGCACGAACACGTCTTCACCGCTCTGGCGAGTGATGAATCCATAGCCCTTGGCGTCGTTAAACCACTTCACTGTTCCTTGTTCCACGTTTGTAACTCATTTCTTTTGGTGATTTTTTACGCTGAGAAGAACCGGAGGGTACTGCGGGGCAGTTCCACACGTTTCGAATCCAACGCAAGACCATAGTACCTGAAAAGCGGGCATTTGTCGCCTGTAGAGGACAAACAAAACCCAGCCGCAAGGGCTGGGCCAGGCCGTGGAACGGCCAGAAGACTCCTCGGCGCCACGTGCGGGGCACGTGAAGCGGCGGGAACTAGGAGGCTTGTTCGAATTTCACCACATTGCCGGCTTGCGGGCCCTTCTGCCCCTGCACGATCTCGAACTCGACGTCATCGCCTTCCTGCAGGCTCTTGTAGCCGTCGGAATTGATGGCGCTGTAGTGCACGAACACGTCCGGACCATCATCGCGGCCGATGAAGCCGAACCCCTTGGCGTTGTTGAACCACTTGACCTTGCCCTTAATGCGAGACACTTACACTTTCCTCCGTACTGGGACTGCCGGTTCCGGCTGCCCCCACGCAGCGGGACCACACCCCATCCAGAGGCCGTTTTGACGCCCATCGCACCGTAGGCGGGACCGATGGCAGATCAGGGGAACCTGTTGGCGGGCTTGGTTCTATTGTCCCGGATGGGACAGTAGTTGTCAACCTGGTAAACAGGACAACCCCGCCAAAAATGCGTCTTCCGGCCAGATGGAATGTCGCACCGCGACATTCTACTGCCGGATGTTCCGAAAAGAACAAGAGAATTTTGGGGCGGTTTACCGCCGGCGGTAGTGCCGCTCCAGCCACAGCCCGCCGGCGATGGTCTTGCCGTCGCGGATGCGCCCGGCCATGATCCCCTTCACCAGGGTCGAAAGCGGCAGCATGCGGATGGCAATGTTCTCGTCTTCCTCGGGGCGGGCCCGGCCGCGCTTCAGGCCGGTGGCGAGGTAGACCGACATGGTCTCGTCGAGGAAACCGGGGCTGGCCCAGTAGAAGAGCGCGCGCTTCCAGCGGGCGGCCGAGTAGCCGGTCTCCTCCTCCAGTTCGCGGCGGGCGCCGGCGACGGGGTCTTCGCCGGGATCGATGCGGCCCGCGGGCAGCTCCCAGAGGTAGTCGTTCGCCGGGTGGCGGTACTGGCGGGCGAGGAGCACGCGCGGGTCGGGTTTTTCGTCGTCCACGGCCATGATGACCACGGAGCCGGTGTGGCGGACGACATCGCGGCGGACCTTGATGCGTCCGGGCTCGACGATGGTATCGCTGGTCACGTGGAAGACGGGACCGCGGTAGACCTCCTTGGACTCGACCAGCTTGACTAGTTTGTTCTTCTTCGCCGTTTTCGCCATGGGGCAATCTTACCCAATGCCGGATGCCGAGTGCCGAATGCCGAATGGTATCCTGCGTTTCGCCATGGCCAAAGGCAAACCGACGATCGCGCTGGTGGGGCCGGGGAATCTCGGGACGGCGCTGGTGTTGGCGCTGCGCCGCGCGGGCTACCGGATCACGGAACTGGTGACGCGGCGTTCGTCCCTGGCGCGGGCGCGGTCGCTGGCGCGGCGGGTGAAAGCCAAGGCGGTGACCTTGGAATCGGCGGCGCTGGACGCAGAGGTGACGTTCGTTGCGGTGGGTGACACCGCGATCGGCGAAGTGGCTGCACAACTGGCGGCGGGTCGGTCGTGGAAGGGCAAAGTGGTTCTTCACACCAGCGGCGCGCTGGGCAGCGGCGAACTGGCGCCGCTGGGCAAGGCGGGCGCGGCGGTCGGATCGGCGCACCCGATGATGAGCTTCGTCCGCGGCGTCGATCCGAGCTGGGAGGGAGTGCAATTCGCGCTGGAAGGCGACGCGCGGGCGGTGGCGGCGGCGCGGCAGATTGGCCGCGGGCTGGGATGCTCTTCCTTCGTCATCCCGGCGCGCTTCAAGCCGCTGTATCACGCCCTGGGAGCGTTCGCCTCGCCGATGATCGTCGCCCAGCTCTCGTTGGCGGAGAAGGTGGCGGGCGCCGCGGGGCTGTCGCCGAAAGAAGCGCGCCGAGCCATCGTCCCAATTCTGCGGCAGACGATCCGCAACTATCAGCGGGGCGGTCCGGGGGCGGCGTTCAGCGGGCCGTTCAAGCGGGGCGACGTGCAGACCATCCGCCGCCATCTCGAGGTACTGCGCCAGGTGCCGGAGGCGCGCGCGGCGTACCTGGTCTTGGGCTGGGAGGCGCTGCGCTCCCTGGAGGTTAGGCGGCGTCAGGAGATCGAGGCGCTGCTGGCGGCCGAAGGATAAGTCTGGGCCGCGGCAAGCGCGGGTTCCGGGCACTGGTTCAGCAGCAGTTTGCGCAGCTTGCCGCGGCCGTCCAGATCCATGTTCAGGATCTCGTAGGCGACTTCGCGGGTAGGCAGATCGCGCAACAGTACGCGGCTGCGCAGGCGCTGCAATCCGAACTGCATTTCCATGGTGGCTTCGCCGCAGCGCGGCACGCGGGAATTGCGGCTGAGCAGGCCGCCGCCCAGGCTGATGCGCTCCACCGCAACGTTGCAGCGGGCGTTGGCGGTGGTCGCCAGCGCCGAGAAACCTTCAGGCGCGACCACGCGCGGGTAACGGCGCTGGCGGAGGAAGTCCGAAGCGCCCATGATCGGCAGCGGGCCGAGTAGCAATTCCTGGCGGGAGAAGCCGGTGCTCTTCACCAGGTCGTCGGCGCGCTCGGGATCGATCTGCAGCAGCGCCTGGGTGGCGGTGAGGCGCAATTCGCGCGGGCGGCCCAGGCTGAAGAATTTCGGCGGCTCAAGGATCTTCAGCAGGGTATCGGTGGCGCTGGGCTCGCGCAGGCGTCCCAGGGCCTCGATGCTCTTCAGGCGGATATACGGCTCGTTCTTGGCGCGGCCTTCGCCCTCAGCCAGTTCCAGCAGGGCGCCGGCGGCGACGGGATCGCCCGCCAGGCCGATTTCGTCCAAGGCTTCCGGCAGGATGAGCGGATCCAGTTCTTCCAGCAGTTCCAGCAGCAGCTTGCCGCGGCCGACGGCACCGGCGGCGGCGACCTGGCGGACAATCGCGTCCTGCTGCAGGCGGTTGAAACTCGAGATGCGCTGCGCCAGTTCGCCCTGGACCATGTCCAGCTTGATGCGGGAGAGGATGGCGGCGCCGCGCGCGGTCTCGTCGGCGCTGCCGGAGCGCAGCATGGACTGCAGGCATTCCATGATGTTGTCGCCCGCCTGCTGCGCCAGGTTGAGGAGACGCTCGCCGTCGCTACGGGTGTGGCAGCGGCTGAATTGCATGGCGATGGTTTCGGCGGTGGCGCGCGGCGTCAGGCGCAACAGTTCCAGGATGCCGGCGGGCATGAGCGGGGCATTGGCGGCTTCGGCGACAAACTCGTGCAGGCGGTGCTCCACGGCGATGCGGGGGCGGATGTGCTCGACGCTGCGGGGGCGGTACTCGTGCAGCCGCTCCAGGGTCTTCAGGGACGTGGTCAGGGCCAGATAATCGCGCCGCTGCGCGGCTTCCTGGGTGAGGCGAACGTAGGCGGCGGAGACCAGGGTCTGCATGTCGAGCGTGTGCTCGCAGCAGACGCGCATGCCGACACGGGCCAGCGTTTCGCGCAGCAGGTCGGCCTCGACGCGGCCGTAGAGGTCGGCGAGTTCCTGCAAGCCGGAGGAAACCTTCTTGCGCGCCTCTTCTTCGGGGTGGTCGATGCCGGCGGCGTAACTGCGCAGCACGCGGCTGGCCATGGCGACGTCGCCGCGCGCCATCAGTTCCTCGACGTAGGAACGCACGTTGCGCGCGGGGATGCAGTAGGCGTCGGCGGAGAGCAGCACCATCTGCTTGCCGCGCTCCGGCACCGAGGCCCAGAACTGGCGATCGAGGATGTCGGCATGGGATTCGACGGCCATGCCGGCGCGGTTCATCTTGCGTTCGTGCGAGGTGAGGATGGTGCGCAGGGAGTCGATCTCCTTGCTCATGCGCTCCATCATGTCGTGCACGGCGTTGACCTTCACTTCGCCGCGCTGGTACTGCTGCATGGCGTAGCGAATGGCCAGGCGCTCCGCCAACTTCACCAACGGCGGTGAATGGGGATCTTCCTCTTCCGCGGCTTCGGGCAGGGAAGCCATGGCGGCACGCAGTACGCGGCCGACGTCGGGGGCCTCCGCGGTGGCTTGTTTCAGAAACTCGGGCGACGGGCCTTCTTCTCCCGCTTCAGCAAACTGGGTGAGGACGCGCACGGCGCAGGCGAGGGTCTTATCGGAGATTATGGCGTCACCCGATAGTCCCGTGCCCGAGCCTCCCGGCCCGGCGCCGCTGCCGCTGCCGGAGCCTGGCGCGCCATCGCCGCCGGCGCGGGCGCCTTCGGCGGCGGTGATCAACTGCAACAATTTTTCCGGATCGCTGACCCATGCGGCCAGCTTGCCGGCCTCGGGGCTCAGGGTTTTGGCGGCGATCTGCCCGGCAACGTCGGCCGTTGGGTCCTGGGCCACGAAGCGCACTTCATTGAGCTGGATGGAAGAGCGGCTGCCCAGCGCCGCTTTCACCTGCTTGGGAATCTCGCTGGCCGTGGTGGTGGTAAAGGCGGAGGCGAAGAGCTTCAGCTCGGATTCGCTAACGCCAGGGTTAATCTGGATGCTGGCAATACCGGCGGCCTGCAGCAGCTCGGCGAAGCGCGATTCGGCGAGGCCGGCGATGGGAATGCCGTCCATGACCAGCTTGCCCTCGGCGGTGCCCAGCAGCAGCGGCTGCCCCTCGCCGGTGGCGCTCTCCAACTCCTGCCAGGTGGTAGCCAGTTGCACCGTGGTGCGCAGATGCTCGGGGCCGTAAAGACGAACGTATTTCAAAAGAATATTAAGGCTGCGGGTGAAGGCGCGCGCGCTGTCGAGTTGGCTCAGGTCGCTCATGGCGTGAAGCTCCCGTCCGGGGGCCCGATGCCGAAAGGGTAAGTCTTCCCATCGGCCGACAAAACGTTACCGGTGTCCAGTGCACATCCGGGGCCAACGACAAATGCGGCTAAGTTATTGAAGCGAATGGCCGGGGCGGTTGCCACTTATGGGACACCAAAGTCAGTGTGAGACGGCGGGCGGAGGGGCGTTGACGCGGTTTGAGACAGAAAACTTTACCGCAAAGGACGCGAAGGAGCGCAAACGAGGTTTCGAAGGTTGCGGACGTTTCGGTCAGAAGAACGGAAACTTCCGCAACCTTCGCAACCTCCGCATCCTTGCTTCTAGCGGGCGGTGAACAGGTGGCCCATTTTTTCTTTCTTGGTCTTCAGGTACTGCTCGGCGCGCTGGCTGGGTTCCACCTCGCAGGGGACGCGTTCGGCGACGCGGATTCCGGCCGCTTCCACCGCCGCGACCTTCTCGGGATTGTTGGAGAGCAGGCGGATGGCGGTGAGGTCGAGCGCTTTGAGCACTTCGACGGGCAGCGCGTACTCGCGGCAGTCGGCCTTGAAGCCCAGCTTCTCATTAGCTTCCACGGTGTCGAGGCCGCTGTCCTGGAGTTCGTAGGCCTGCAGCTTGGCCATGAGGCCGATGCCGCGGCCCTCCTGCTGCTCGTAGACCAAGACGCCGGCGCCGGACTCGGCGATCATCGCCAGCGCCATCTCCAGCTGCTGGCGGCAGTCGCAGCGCAGCGAGCCGAAGACGTCGCCGGTGAGGCACTGGGAGTGAATGCGCACCAGCGGCGGGGCGGCATGGAGGTCGCCCATGACGAGCGCGACGGCGGTCTCCTTGCGGCGCTCGCCGGTCACCGTGGCGAACTGGCCTTCGAAGCCGAGAATGCGGAAGTGTCCCCAGCGGGTGGGGAAGTCGGCGTCGGCAAGCTTGCGGACGTGCTGGGACGGAGTCACCAGACAATTATAAGTGGCGGCGGGCGGGCGGCGGGGACCGTGATCACAAGCAGGTGTGATGCTCACACGGGGTAGAGAACCGGCGGGCGGGGGCGGTTACAGGGCCGGCGAGAATGTGTGGCGCGGGTCTCCGACCCGCGGAAACGGGTCATAGACCCGTGCCACACAGGCAGCGCGGCTTGGCGCAGGCGCGGAGTGGCTGTTACAATCAAGGTACTCCAGCAGTTTGTGCGCCAGAGCGCGCGTTCCGCACGGTAGGGGCCTGTAGCTCAGCTGGGAGAGCGCATCGTTCGCAACGATGAGGTCGCCGGTTCGATCCCGGCCAGGTCCACCATGAACTGCAAGGGGGCGACTGACTGCTTGGGAAATCGGCCCTGCACATCACTACTCTTCAGATCCTCTGAACTAAGTCAGTTCATCTGAAACTTACTCCTTCTTAGTCCAACCAAGGCGCGAGAAAACCCGTCCGCCACCGACCGCGACTAGCGCAACTGGCGTGCTTTCCTGCGTGACAAGGAACTTATGCAGAACAAACCTGCCGGCAAGTACGGCCTGCGCGAGATCCACCAGGAGATTGACCTGCTGGACCGCAAAATTGCGTATTGCAGCGATCATGAGACGTTTGCGTCGGACAGCGAGCGCGCGGCGGCGCTGCGCAAGCTGGTCACCAAGCGGGAGTCGCTGGTCAAGGTCGCCCTGGACGCCGAGCAGCGCGGCATCGAGTGCGACCCGAAGTACCGGGCACGGGCGCTGACCAAGCCTTTGCCGGAGGAAGGGACGGGAGCATGAGAGCCGACGCAGGCGCGGGAACGCGCGGGAATGCGGCCGCCAACTCGTGGACACGCAAGACGGTGTTGCTGGTGGACGTCGACGGGCGCAGCCGCGAAGCGCGGGCGCGTGTGCTGCGGACGCTGGGAGCGGAAGTGCACTCGGCAGCCAGCGCGCCCGAAGCCCGGCTGCAATTGAAATCGGGCAGCTACAGCATCGTGCTGCTGGATTTCGGCGGGGATCGCAGCGCCGCGGAGGAGCTGGCGGGCGAAATCCACAGCCAGAAGCCGCGGCAACTGGTGGCGCTGCTGGTGGGCAGCCCACAGTTCATCGTGAAGCCCTTTGGCCGCAAGGCCGAGCCGCGTCCGGTGGCGGTAGCGGCGAAGGCATCGCAGGGCAGCGGCGATGAGCCGGAACTCGATTTTGGGCAAAGAATTCGTGCCGCCGAGGCGGCGCAATCGGCCGCCGAAGCCGATCCGCAGAAACGGAGGTAATCATTGTCACCTCGTACCAGACAGACCTTTGCCAAGCGGCAAAAGGAGATGGCGCGGCAGGAAAAGCAGCGGGCCAAGGCCGCGCGCAGGCAGCAACGCAAACTTGAGAACCGGGAGCCGGGAGAAAATCCTCCGGGCGACGTGCCGGTAGGCGCGGCCGCAGCCGAACAACCCGAACCAGAACCAACCAAGGAAAGCTTATGAAGAAAATCTTTGTCGGAAACTTTTCGTTCCAGACCACAGAAACGGACCTGCGGCAGTGGTTCGGCGCCCACGGACAGGTGGACAGCGCGTCGGTAGTCACCGATCGCGATACCGGCCGCTCGCGCGGCTTCGGGTTCGTGGAGATGCCCAACAACCAGGAAGCGGATGCGGCCATCGCCGCGCTGAACGGGAGCGACGCGGGGGGCCGTCCGCTGACGGTCAATGAAGCTCGCCCCAAGACCGAGCGCAGCGGCGGCGGATTCCGTGGCGGTCGCGGTGGCGGCGGCGGCGGGAACCGCGACGACTACCGCGGTCACGCGCGCCAGCCGCGCGAGCCGCGCTGGTAGGATTCGCAGACAGCGACCGAGAAAGCCCGCAGCGATGCTGCGGGCTTCTTTGCGTTCCGGGAGCTCTCGGGACGCGTGCAAGCTCCGCAGGCGAGTGCGCCTGCGGCTACGTGATTTCGGCTAACCCTTGACTTTCGGACAACCCCGGGGGCACAATATGTCGTCAGATGACATGTCGTGAGGGATTATGCCTGAGCTGCCGATTTCCGAGCCGGTGCTGCTGATTTTGCTGAGCCTGGCGGCGCAGCCGCGGCACGGCTATGCCATCCTGCAGGACGTGGAGCGCCTCAGCGACGGCCGGGTGCAGCTCAGCACGGGCACGCTCTACGGGGCGCTGCAGCGGCTGCTGCGTGCGCGCTGGATCGAGCGGGTGGCGGAAGCCAACGCCTCGCGCGGGCGGCAGGCGTACCGCCTCAGCAGCAACGGCCGGCGAAACCTGCAGGCGGAGGTGGCGCGCATGAAGCATCTGTCGCGGGTCGCGGCCACGCGCCTGGCGGAGAGCGAGGCGAAGGCATGATGACCCTCTACCGGCATTTCCTTGCGCTATATCCGCGCGCCTTCCAATACGAGTTCGGCGAAGAGATGGCTGCGGTGTACGGCGAAGCGCTGGCCGACAACCGCCGCCGCGGCCGCCTCGCCTGCACGCGTTTCTATGTTCGCGAGTTCGCCGGGTTGATCAGCGGCGCCCTGGAGCAACACCTTCGGGCCTCCAAGTTGTTTCCACTGGAAAGGACAATTGCCATGCGAAACGGATTTCGTTATTCGTGGGTCGGGATCAGCTTCATGGCCATCAGCTTTGTGGTGGTGTTGATGGCGATGAGCAAGGCGGCGGCGGTCGCGGCCGGCTACAGCCAGTTTCCCGTGGTCAACCTG
>DASUBK010000450.1:0-5742 GCA_035763305.1 Terriglobales bacterium
CTCGAATCCCCGCTCGCAGATGTAGCGCAGCAAGTGCTGCATGCGGGGAATCTCCACCACGCCCGCGCCGCCGAAGGTGTTCAGCGGATCGTCGGTGAAACGTCCCTCGCCGACGTACCCGCGAATGCGGCCCGCCGTGTCGTCGGTGGAAAAACGCGCAAAGGTCATCGGCGCAGCCTTCACCAGCCCCACGCAAGTGCCGTACGTGTTCTCCTTGCCCACGGTGCCGGCGATGATCGCCTGGAAATCCATCGTCACTTCGCGGAAGAAGTGCTTGGGCAGGTTCGAGCAGTGGAAGCAGACCGCCTTGTTGGGGTCGGCGCCGTAGTTGTTGTTCCAGTCGAGCAGCGCCGACGGCGTCCCCGAGGCGAGCCGCAACGCGTGCATGGCGATGACGCCGCAGATGTCCACCTCGCAGGCGCTGGAGAGCAGGCGGTCGCTCATCATGCTCATTACCGTGCACGGCACCACGCCGAGGTTCTCTTCCATGGACGTCCAGCACTGCACCGCGCTGATGGTGACCTCGGTCGCGGCCATCCATTCATCAATCACCGCCCCGAGCTTCGCCATCTTGACCAGCGCCGCCGCCGGCACGTTATTCGTGGAAACGTATTTGCGAATTTCGCTGAGCTTGCTGTGCGCGCGGTCGTCGGTGTCCTTCATCCGCTCGATGCGCCCCAGCACTTCGGACAAGTCGAGCGTCTCGATGGAGATGCCGCTCTGCTCCAGCAGCTTCTCGCTGTAGCGCACGGTATTGAAGGCGGTCGGACGCGCGCCGATCGCGCCCACCCGCAGGTTGCGAAACCCTTTCACGATGCGGCACACCGCCGCGAACCAGCGCAGGTCCTGGCTGAACTCGGGTGAATCCGGCGCCTCGGTGTGCAGCGTGGTGAGCGAATACGGAATGCCGTACTGCTTCAGGTTGTTGCACGCCGACATCTTGCCGCAAAAGCTGTCGCGGCGGTGCGAGATGCCCATGGTTCCCGGGCTGTCGGGCGTGGCCTGGATCAGCACCGGCACGCGCAAGTTCGCCCAGCGCAGCGTGTCGGCAATGGCCCGCTCTTCGCCGAAATTCGGCAGGGTCACGATCACGCCGTCGATGCGATCGCCATTGCGGCGGAACAACTCGGCGCAGCGGTGCGATTCCTCGCGCGTCTCGACCGCGCCATGCTTGCTCTGCTCGGGACCCAGCACCAAAGCTTCCATCCCGGCTGATTCCAGCGCGCGGATGATCTCCTCACGCCCGCTGCGCGCCAGGTGATCGGGGAAGAATCCCCGGTTCCCCACAATCACGCCAAAGGTCATCTTTCCATCTGCCGACATAGGACTCCCCTACGACCTCCCGGCCTGGCGCCGAGGCTTGAAGCGAAAAGCATAAAAGATCCCCGCCGCCAGCAGCACAGCTCCCCACCACACGCTGGCGTGCAGATGAAACAGCACCACTGGATTCGCGGGCGGATTCCAGATCTCGTACACGCCGGTCGCAAAGATGATCGCGCCATTCACCAGCAGCGCCACACCGATGAAGAACCAGATCGAGATTCCGTGCTCTCCTACCATGCCCGCCTACCAGAAAATGATGTTCAACACCACGAACCCTATCCCCACCACTACCGCCCAGAACGCCGGACGCTCGTAGAGTGGCACCGCTTCCTCGTGCGGGATGGCAGTCACCCCGTACACCAGCCCATCGAGTTCCGCGACCGGCTTCGGTTTTGTGGCGTAACTCACAATCACCGTCACCAGTACGCACACAATCCACGACCACAGGGCGCGGTACATATTCTCCGCCATATCCTTCGCGTCCGGCGACAAGGCGACGTAACGCAGGGCCGCCGGATCGGCCTTCACCCACGCCCACATGCCGATGGACGACAGCGTCCCGGCCAGCAGCCCCCAGAAGCCGCCCGGCCCCGAGGCGCGCTTCCACAACATGCCCAGCAGCACCGTGCCGAACAGCGGCGCAATGAAGAAGCTGAACAGCGCCTGCACGTAATCCATGATGCTGGCGAACGACATCACCAGGTACGCCGTGCCCACGCTGATCAGCACGCCCAGCACCGTCGTCCACCGGCCCATATTGACGTAATGATGGTCGCTGGCCCTCTTATTAATGAGTGCGCGATAGATGTCATACGTCCACACCGTGGTGAACGCGCTGACGTTGCCCGCCATCCCCGACATGAACCCCGCGATCAGCGCCGTGATCCCCAACCCCAGCAGCCCCGGGCCGCAGTACCGCGCCAGCATCAGCGGCAGCACTTCGTTGTAGCTGTAGCCGCCCGTTGCCACCGCCTGCGCTTCCCCGGTTAATTTCACCGGCAACACCGCCAGCCCCAGCAGGCCGGGCAGGATCACGATGAACGGCACCAGCATTTTGAATCCGGCGCCGATGATGGGCGCCAGCTTCGCCGAGCGCAGGTCCTTCGCCGCCAGCACGCGCTGCACCACCAGGAAGTCGGTCGTCCAGTAGCCGAAGGAAATGACGAATCCCAGGCCGAAGACGATGCCGGTCCAGTGAATCCCCATGGGATTGGCGTTGAACGAGCCCAGCGTGGACCACAGATGCGTGTACTCGCTGGAAGCATTGGCCGCGATGCGCTGCTTCAGGCCGGTGAACCCGCCCGCCTCCACCAATCCGAGAATCGGGATCAGCAGCGCCCCCGCCCAGATCAAAATGAACTGCAGCACCTCGTTGAAGATCGCCGAACGTAACCCGCCGAGCGCCACGTACACCGCCACGGTCAGCGACGAAACCCAGATGCTGAAGTGAATGTCCCAGCCCAGCACCACCTTCATGACCAGCGCCATCGAGTACATGTTGATGCCGCTCATCAGCACCGTCATGAAAGCGAACGAGATCGCCGATAGCGCGCGGCTCGATTCGCCGAAGCGCAGCTTCAGATATCCCGGCACCGAGTGCGTCTTGGAAATGTAATAGAACGGCATCATCACCAGGGCCAGGAAGAGCATGGCGGGAATGGCGCCGATCCAATACCAGTGCGTCGCCAGGATGCCGTACTGGTAGCTGGCCGCGGCCCAGCCCATCAGCTCCAGCGCGCCCAGGTTGGCGGAGAGAAAGCTCAGGCCCGCGATCCACGCGGTCATCTCCCGCCCGGCGAGGAAGAAATCTTCGCCGGTATTGGCCAGCCGCCGCAGGTACCAGCCGATCGCCAGCACCAGCGCGAAATAAAAAACGATGATGGCCACGTCCACCGGGGCCAGGTGAACCAGGCGCGCAGGAATGGCGAATGCGAACTCGCTCATGCCTTCTTCCCCGGCTGCCCGTAGTAGGCGTTGGACCCATGCTTGCGGAGGAAGTGCTTGTCGTGCAGAGCGACGTCGAGCACGCTCGCATCGGCATTGAGAGTCAGCGTGAAGTACGCGCTGCGCGCGATCGCCTCCAGCACCACCGCATTGTGCGCCGCCGTGGCCGCATCCGGCCCCCACGCAAAGGGCCCGTGGTTCGCCACCAGCACCGCCGGAATCTCCCCCGCAGAAATGTTGCGGAAGGCGCGTACGATGGCGTCGCCGGTCTTCTTCTCGTAGTCGCCGGCAATGTCCGCTTCGCTCAGCGACTCCGTGACCGGCACTGGCCCGTGGAAGTAGTCGGCGTGCGTGGTGCCCAGGCACGGGATCGGGCGCCGCGCCTGCGCCCAAGCCGTCGCGTACTCCGAATGCGTATGCGCCACGCCGCCGATCTCCGCGAACGCGTTGTACAAGGCAAGATGTGTTGGCAGGTCGGATGACGGCCGCAAGTCGGCTTCGACAGTCTTTCCCTGAAGATCGGTGACGACCAGGTGCTCCGGCTTCATCGTCTCGTAAGGAACGCCGCTGGGCTTGATCACCACCAGCCCGCGCTCGCGATCGACTCCGCTGGCGTTGCCGAAGGTGTACAGCACCAACCCGCGCCGCACCAGTTCGAGGTTGGCTTCCAGCACTTGCTCGCGCAGGCGTGCCAGCATCATGGCCTCTGCTCCTTCAACCTCTGCCCCTGGCTCAGTGCGCCCAGCAGGCACACGGCCATCACGCACTTTTCCGCCGACCGGTTATGCCACGCATGACGGGTGCCGTTCTGCACTACGCAATCCCCTGCCTTCAGCAGAACCTCCTTCCCGTCATCCAACTCCAGCCACACCTCACCCGAAACCACGACATCGAAGTCGACCGTCTGCGTGGTATGCATGCCCGGAGCTTGCGGCTCCAGCGACTCCAGCAATCCCGGCACCTTCTGCTGCAATTCCGGCAGCGCCGCCAGAAACTGTTCCGGCGGGATCGCGTCGGTGCGCGGCGGAATCACGAAATACCCGAAGCGGTATCCGCCGGGCTCCGGAAAATACATCCGCGGCACCCCTTCCTTGCCATCCGTCGGGAGATTCGCCGGATCGTCGCTGCCCCACAGCCGGTGGAATTCAAATCCCATCACCGCCTGCGGCTCTACGAGTTCGTCGCGGGCGAAAATCGACTTTCCGCTCCCATCACGGCCTGTGATCACGCAACGCACCTGCACCGTTCACCTCACGCAACAAGGCCTTCGGCTCGTACACCCGGAGCGACCGATTGTACGTGACTCCGCCCGCGCCGTGTCATCCGGCGTGCGGGAGAGTCAACGCCGGTGGTGATCCGGCCCGATAGATTTGCGTCTGGACTGATGTGAGAGGAAGGCCGCCGATTTCCTACTGGTGCTGCAGCGTCCCCGCGTCGATGGTCTTGCCCGCGCGGCTGATGGCCTGGAAGTAGAGCTGGTCGCCGTCGATTTCGATCAGCATGAAACCGCGATCGGAGTCGAAGCCGACCTTCACCTCGTTCGAAGTGCGAATGTCGTGGCTCATCAGCTTGGCCGAGTTCCCGGCCACAAAGAAATAGATGTTGTCCTGCGGCGCGAGGCGCTCGTAGACGTGCTCGTGGCCGGAGAAGACGACATTCACGTGGGATTGCTCAAACAGGGGCAACAGCTGCGAGCGCAGGTCGACGTCCGGCCCGTGCGATTTCCCCGCGTTGAACAGCGGGTGGTGAAAGAAGCAGATCTTCCAGCGTGCCTCGCTGCCCTGCAGGCGCTGCTGCACCCATTCCAGCTGCTTGGGGTCCATGTAGTTGCTGTCGAGGGCGAAGAACGCGACATTCTTCTTCTGGAACGTGTAGTAACGCTCGCCGTTCATGTTGAAGGGCTTGTAGAGGCGCTCCACGTTGGGATCGTCATGATTGCCCAGCGACGCGTAGAACTTCACCCCCGCATCCAGGAGCGGCTTGTAAGGCGTCTCGAACTTTTCCGTGAAGTCCTTCGGCTGGTGGCTGCCATAGATGTTGTCGCCGAGCATGATGACGAAATCGAAGCCGACCGCCTCGCGGTACGCTTCCAGCAGCTTCGCGACTTCGTACTGGTTGTGGTCGCCGGTGCCGCTGTCGCCCAGTACCGCGAAGCGCAGCGACTTCGCTTTCAGCGGCAAGCGAACGTCAAGTGCCGACGAGGTCTGCGCACCTGGGGCGGCAACCGGCGCGGCCGGCGCGCGCTCCACCGCGCACCCGATCGTCAAAGCACCGAACAGAACGCACGCAGATACCGCCGCCAGCAGGGCGCGCGCGCTCGAGCCCGACTTACTGCTGCGGAAGCGCATGGGGTATGAAGTCCACGACGATGTCGGGCGCGGTGTCGTACAGAACCAGCGAACTTCCCACGATGCGATATTGCAGCTCCTTGGGCAATTCAGGGAGGTTCAACAGCAGGGTCGGCGGAGTCGATTG
>DASUBK010000451.1:0-2980 GCA_035763305.1 Terriglobales bacterium
CGCAAGAAGGTCATGGACACGTCCAAGAGCACCGACTGTCCCAAGTGCGGCAAGCCGACGCGCATCGTGAAGCGCGTCAAGGACCGCGAACGCGGTGTGGCCGGCGGCATCTTCATTTCCTGCTCCGGTTGCGATTTCTACGAGAAGCTGTAGCCCACAATCCGGGCCGGCTGTGCCAGGTTGCGGCGCGCATCCTTACGGGTGCGCGCCTTTACTTTTGCGGGTGTATGCTGCCGACCTGCCCCGAGGAGGTCCGGACATGCGCTTTGCCGCCCTGCTGATCGCCGTTTGCCTTGCCCTTCCCGCCGTCGCGCAGGATCCGGAGGTGCCGAAGGACGTTGCCGGAAGCGTCGGGGCAACACTGCACTTCATCGAGAACGAGTTCCTGTCGGTCGCGCAGGCGATGCCGGAAGAGAAGTACGGCTTCGTGCCGACGGCGGGGAATTTCCAGGGCGTGCGCTCCTTTGCCGAGCAGGTGAAGCACGTGGCCTGCGCGAATTTCGCCTTCTTCAACCAGATCGAGGGCAAGAAGCCGCCCGAGCATTGCGAGAAAGGGGGGCCGAATCCGGCGAAGACCAAGGCGGAGCTCATCCAGTACTTGAAGGATTCCAACGAGTACGCCAACCGGGTTTTGAAGACGGTGAATGCGGGAAACATGATGCAGCGGGTCAACGGGCCGTATGCGGGGCCGAACACCCGGCTGGGAATGACGGTGACGGCCGTGTGGCACATCACCGACCATTACGGGCAGATCGTCGAGTATTTGCGGATGAACGGGATCGTGCCGCCGAGTACGGCGCAGTACGGGCTGCAGGTGAGGTGAGAGGAATTGGGTGATTGGGTGATTTGGTGATTCGTCTCAATCCGGCGGCGTTGTCGGGCGCTCGGGCGGGGCGGCCGCGCGGCAGCGATGCGGGGTACCTTCCTGACCTCCCGGCGGGGGCGCTGGGACCTACCTATTGAGTTTATTGGGGACCACCCGGAGCGCTTCCAGGGCTTCGCCAGCGGCGCGGTGGCCGGTGGCGATGGCGCCGTGCACCGTGGCGTGGTGGCCTTCGGTCTCGGTCGCTTCACCGGCAAAAAAGAGCGTCTGCTCGACCGGGTCCGCCAGTGTTTGCTGCGCCTCCAAGCCGCCGACCTGCACATAGCTGTAGGAGCCGCGCGAGAAGGGATCGGCCTGCCAATCGTGCAGGTAGGCCTGCTCGAACAAGTCGTCGAGTTCCGAGCGGTCCACAGGGAGCGCCCACGCCAGGGTTTCCAAAGCCTTGTCCACGATGTAGCCGATGTCCTGCCCGGAGAGCGCCTCCGCCCGGGCCGACGGCGCCCACGCGGTCAGGACCGGCGCGTGCACCGGCGCCGGCGTCCACCAGGTGGGAAACCATTCGCCGAGCGTGAACAGGAAGCGCAGGTCCTGCAGCGAGGCGGGCAGACGGCGGGCGAGTCCGGCGTCGGCCCAAAAGCGCTCGGAGAAACGCAGGCTAATGCGCATCACGTGACCCATCACCAGTTGCGCCAGGGCGACACGCTTGTCGCGCAGCTCGGGCAGAAAGTGCACGTCGCCCGACTGCAACACGCCAAGGGGCAGGGTGATCACGGCGGCGCGAGCGCGGAAGAGCCGATCGTCCTCGCAACGCACCTCGACCCGGCCGGGCGACCAGACCACATCGCGCACCACGGTGCTGGTGTGCAGGGCGAGGCGGTTGCGGTCGGCGCCTTCGATCAGCCTGGTAAGCAGGTGGTCGTAGCCGCCGACCACGCGGAACTCACGGTCGCCGTCGATCTCCTCTTCCGCCTCGGCTTCGCGCAGCAGCGACTGCACGCTGATCTGGCCGGCGTCGGCGGCGTTGAAACCCTCGATGTAGGCGCGCGTCCAGCGGCGAATCTCCTCCGGCGCCTCAGGACAGCAGCCGGCGAGGAAGTCGTCGAACGACTGCTCATGCCGGAGTCCCTTCATGCGCGAGAGCAACTGCTCGACGTCGTCAAAGAAGTCGCAGGGCACGATGCTGGAGGAGCGGAGGCAGAAGTCCTCGCCCACCACCTCGCGCAGGTCCAGGCCGCCCTGGCGGACGAAGCGGGTGATTTCGGGGGGGCGGCCATGAACGAACTCCGCACCTAACTCCAGCGGTACCTCGCAGGCGGGGTCGCGGACGGTGAAGATGCGCCCGCCGAGGCGCTCGCGGGCCTCGAGCAAGACAACGTCGAGGCCGGCGCGAGTGAGTTCGGCGGTGGCAGCCAGTCCGGCAGCCCCGGCGCCGATGACGATGATGTCCGCCTGCTCCGGCATGGGAGCTTAGATGGCAGTCGGCTCTCGGCTGTCGGCTCTCGGCTGACAGCTTTCGACCATCGTTTGCACTTATCCAAGGTGTCAGTACCTGGCGGGGGAACGATTCGGCGCCCGACAGGAGGTCCCGCGCCTCCACGCGCCCGATAGCCGATCGCCGATGGCAAGCTCAGAGCTCAAAGCTCACAGCTCAGAGCTGCTTTGCAGTAGAATCGCGTGCTCTGCTCGCATAGTCCGGCACATTCCTGGAGGGGCTTCGATGAAACGATTCTGGCTTTCTTTCTTCCTGCTGTTCCTGCTGGCGGGGGTGGCGCTGGGCGACGATGCCAGCCCGCTGCCCTTCGGCTCTCTGAAGTGGCGCAACATCGGCCCCAATCGCGGCGGGCGCTCGCTGGCCTGCGCCGGATCGTCTTCGCGCCCCCTGGAGTACTACTTCGGAGCGGTAGGCGGCGGCTTGTGGAAGACCACCGATGGGGGACAGACCTGGAAAGCTGTGACTGACGGGCAGATCAAAGCCTCGTCGGTGGGTGCGGTGGCGGTGGCGGAATCCAATCCTGACATCGTGTACATCGGGATGGGCGAAACCGAGCTGCGCGGCAACGTCATCCAGGGCGACGGGGTCTACAAGTCCACCGATGCCGGTAAGACGTGGAAGCACATGGGCCTGGACGACACCCAGGCAATCGCGCGCATTCGCGT
>DASUBK010000452.1:0-12677 GCA_035763305.1 Terriglobales bacterium
GAATCCCTGTAGGCGCGTTCAATCTGAGCAGCCAGGGATTGACCACCGTCGACTATGACATCCAGACTGGGGGAAAAAGGGGACAGCCTGATCTGCGCCGGTTTTCCGCGCAAAAACGGGAAAGTGTGCGACCACGGAACCATCCCAAGCTGCCCGGGTTGGGTTGCGAGCAGATAAAATCTGCCCCATGCCGCGGCGAGCCCGATGCGTGCTGCCGGAAGTGCCCGGCCATATCACCCAGCGTGGGGTGGACCGGCGCGAGACCTTCTCATCGGACGAGGATCGGCTAACGTACTTGCGCCTGCTGCGGGAGAACCTCGCCGAAGCCGGAGTCAGCCTGCTGGCCTGGTGTCTCATGACCAACCACGTGCATCTGGTCGGAGTGCCGGCGCGCGCCGATTCGCTCAGCTTGCTGCTGCGTCGCGTGCATGGCCGCTACGCGCAATATTACAACGCGCGCTGGGGACGCACCGGTCACCTGTGGCAGAATCGCTTCTTCGCCTGCGCCTTGGGCCCGAGCCACCTGTGGACGGCGCTGGCGTATGTGGAATGCAATCCAGTGCGGGCGGGAATGGCGGGGACGGCGGAAAGATATCGCTGGTCCAGCGCCGCGGCGCATGTGAGCGGTGAGGACGGCGACGCAGTACTCGACATGCCATGGTGGCGGCACAACGCTCCCGCGAACTGGCGGGCGGTGCTGGCCACGGACGACGGCCAGGATGCCGTTTCTCTTCGGGCGTGCACTTACGCTGGCAGGCCTTTTGGCAGTGAAGGGTTCGTGGCGGACATAGCAGATCGTTTTGGCAGGAGATGGGTGCCCGGCCGGCCGCGCAAGAACCCGACCAGGCGCAGCGCAGAGCCGATGATGCAGCCGTCGCTGTTCTGATACGGGAGAAGAAAACGGGGACAGTTCAGGCTGTCCCCATTTTCTCCCATTTTCTCCACTGCTTCGGCTTCGCCTCAGGACAGGTTCCGTCGCGCCCTCCCACACAGCCGCCAGCCGACGCGCGCGAGGGCGCGCGCGCTCCAACAGCGAAGGCCGATTTGCGGTCATCCGCGCGAATCTGAGGTTCGTCTTGCAAGCGGAGCCATGCCGGTCGAGGTCGACCGGCCTCCAAAAGTGTTCCGCGCGAGGGCGCGCAAGCTCCAAGCTGAGAGCTGAGGGCTGAGGGCTGACAGCTTGCGCGCGGGGTCGCGCGCGGTCCGACTGATTGCTGAGTGCTGATTGCTGAGTGTTCGGCTTTAGCGGACCACGAACTTCCCGCCCTTCTTCTTGATCTGCGACAGGAGTTGTTGTGCTGCTTTGTACTGCGGATCGTTGCGGGAGATGGAAGCCAGGATCGCACTGGCCTTGTCGAGCTGGCCCTGCTGCGCCAGCGACATCGCCAGGTAGTACTGCGCGGGCATGGCGGGATCGATGCGCATGCTCTCGCGGAAGGCGTCGGCGGCGCGGTCGTACTTGCCTTCGAGGAAGTAGAACTTGCCCGCCGCGACCTGCTGGCCGGCGTCGTCGCCGTCGAGGTGGGCGCGCTGGTAGTAAATCTCCTTGGCCTGCTCGAACTTCAGGCCATCCTCGCCGGGAAGCTTCTGCACGCCCAAGCCCACCAGCGCGACCGCGGCGGTGGCGCGGACGATGGCCACCGGATCGCGCAGCAGCGGCACCAGTTCCTTGGCGACCGTCGCGGGATTGCTGGCGCCGGGCTGAATCTCGCGCGCGCCCATGATGCGCACCAGCGGATCGGAATCGGTGAGCGCGCTCGACAGCGCCAGGAACGCGCGCGGATCCTGGGCAAACTTGCCCAGATATCCCGCGGCGTTGCCCCGCACCAGGGAGCCGTTGGCGGGATCGGAGAGCAGCGCGATCAGCTTGTCGACGGACGAAGCGTCGCCGTGCTTGGCGGCGTCGAAGGCGTCGGCGCGCGCGATCAGCTTCTGCCGCGACTTCGAACCCCACCAGTTGTTCATCGCCGCCACCGCCCACTGCGGCGTCTTGTCGGTGTGGCAGTTGTTGCAGGCGTTGGGAATGCCGTGATTGATGGTGTTCTCCGGCACCGGGATGGACATGGAATGGTCGCGAATCTGCGCCTTGATGCTGAGCACCGTGCGCGGCATGTGGCACTCCACGCAGGAGCTGCCCTGGCTCGCGACGAGGTGATGCGTGTGCGCGGCGATGTCCTTGCCGATGGCGCTGTGGCACTGCAGGCAGATGCCGTTGGTCTCCAGCTGCGGGTTCACGTCCACATTGGTGTTGTGCGGCGTGACGTGGCAGGTGATGCAGGTGGCTTTGCCCTTGAGGAAGCACTCGCTCTGCCACAGTCCGAAAGCGTCGTTGGAGAAGCGGCGGGTGCGGCCGTCGGCCCAGTACGCGGGATCCTCGTCGTCGGCGGGCAGGCCGGAATCGAGGATGGGCAGGAAGTGGTCGTAGTAGTTATCGCCGGCCTTGAAGTTGTCCACCCACATGTCGCGGAAGGAGTGGCACTGGGCGCAGACCTGGGTGCTGCGCACCGGATCGAGGCGCGCCGGATTGACGATGTCCTTGGGCGGCCCGCCGGGAAAGGGCGTGGGGATGGAGTAGTCGGCGACGTGATCGCTGCCCGGCCCGTGGCAGCGCTCGCAGTTGATACCGAAGTCCTGCCACTTGGTGTTGTAGGTGATCTTGTCGAAGTCGAAGTTCTTCTCTTCGCGGCTGACGTGGCAGGAGTAGCAGCTCTTGTTCCACAACTGCACCTGCACGCCGGGCGCTTCCTCGGGATCGTCGATCTCCAGGTTGTGGAACCACTGCTTGCGCACGTTGTCCCAGGTGGGCGGAAGCAGGACGATGCGGCCGTCTGGCAGCTTGGTCAGGTAGTGCTGCATGCGGCGGTTGCCGAGGGTGTAGAGGATCTTGTGCTTCCACGGCTTGCCGGTGAGGTAGGACTCGGTGATGTAGTAGCCGGAAGCGGTCTTCCGCAGGGTGAAGTCGCTGCCGCGGAGGCGGACGGTGCCGCGGGAGAAGTCGCCGATGACGCCCTGGGGCGTGGCGGGCTGGACCATCTTGCTGTGGCGGGATTCGACGAAGGTCTTGTGGACCTGGGCGTGGCAGGTGGCGCAGGCGGCCGAGCCGACATAGGTCTGGGCGGAGGCCGCGAAGGGCAGCGCCAGCAGGAGAAACAATGTGGCCCGGTTCGGCATGGTCACAGAGGTGTGTGACATCGTACAACAACCCATTGGCGATTGCCGAATGCCGATTGCCGAACACAGCCGAGGGCGCCTGTGCCACAGTGAGGATGGAAAAGCCCAGGCGGTGAGGCCTGGGCTCTTTTTTCCACCACGTCCGTCCCTGCGACGTGCGGGGGAAAGCCGAAGAAACGCCGAATGCCGAATTCCGATTGCCGAATTGAGCAGCGGCTAAAGCCGCTGGTTCTTCATTCCTTTTGGCACGACTGAAGTCGTGCCCTGATACATCGACTACGCGCTACCGACTACCGACTACTTGCCGGTGTTGTTGGCGACCTTGTCGTTCGCGGGCAGGCGCGTCAGGTAGGGATAGACGGGCGTGATCTCGAACGGCATCTTCTCGCTCGCCGACAACAGTTGCTCCTTAGGAAACTTGGCCAGCTGCAGGGAATCGTTCCAGGGATCGAGCTTCAAGCGCGCGCCCAGAGGCAGGGCGGCGATCTGGTCGAGGTTGCGCTTCTGCAACTGGGGAGCGCCCTGCATCAGCTGCGACATGCGGACCTTGGAAGCGACGCTGAGGCTGTCGCCGAGGTGGGCCTTCAGCAGGTTGGGCAGCTGGCGCTCCTCTTCGCGCACCGCCTTGAGGAAGAGCCCGGCATTGGCCAACTTGGGCTGGTAGGGCGAGTTGGCCAGCAATTGCAGCGCCTTGGCGTCGGCGTCGGCCTCCTCGTGGTTGTCGTGGCGCAGCTTGATGCGCTGGAAGCTCTGCGGGTCTTCGAAGATCATGCGGTCGCTGAAGGCGTACTTGGTGTCGAGGTTGTGTCCCAGCACGATATGTCCCAGCTCATGGGCGAGGACGGCGGCGAGGGCAGCCTCGTCGGGGAGCACGTCAATGAGGCCGCGGCTGAGCACGATGGTGTGTCCGATGGTGAACGACTCCAGCGGAGCGGTCAGGAGCACGCGGGCACGCACGTCGGGCTGCACGTTGAGCTTGTTGGTGACTTCCAGGTTGTCGACGACGGTGGTGAGCACCTTGTCCACTTCGCCCGGAGGCGCCAGCAGGCCGGCTTTCTCCAGTCGCTCGACGACGTTGTCCTCGGCCTGGCGCTGCCACAGGCGCTCCGCCTGCAGCGGGGAGGCGTCCTGGGCGGCGGCGCTCTGGTCGGCAACCTTGTCGGGCGAGTCCACCAGGATTTCGCTGAACTCCTGCTGCCCGGCGAGGTGCCGGGCGTCATAGGCCCAGAGGCGGGTCTGCGACTTGTAGCGCATGGTGCGGCCGAAGCGCGCCTTCATGTCGGTCTCTTCGCTGTAGACGTACGTCGGCAGCCAGAGGCCGGGCTGAATGTTGGTACGCCAGGAATCGAAGTGCAGGTAGAAGCCGAGGGTGGGCGCGGGCGTGTAGTGGCCGTTGAAGCGAACGATGTTGTAGTCCTGGTCCTCGACCCAGAGGCGACCCTGGAAGCGGCCGATGCCGGTGTGCGGCTTGGGATTGACGTCGATCACCAGGCAGCGCACGTCGCCGAGAAACTCGCGGCGGACGAAGGTGAAGTCGTAGTGGCCGCGATCGAAGCTGCTGCCGTCCACCAGGATCATCTCCATGAACCCCAGCGGCAGGTAGTGCAGGGAGTAGAGGTTGGTGAGCTTCTCCAGCACGCGCCGGCGGAGACTCTTGGGGCCGAGATAGTCGGCATTCACCATGGCGCCTTTGCGGAAGACCAGGCGGCCGAGATAGTAGTTGTCGCTGGCGGGCGTCTGGCCCAGGTCGCGATCGGAGCGCATGTTCTGGATGTAAGTTTCCACCAGGGGCGAGTACTGCTCCATCGTCTTGACCAGTTGTTGTTCGCGCGCGAGCATGCGATCGACGGCCTGGTCGAAGGTGGTGGCGGATGGGGGAATGTCGGCGGCGGTCGAGGGCGCGGCGAAGGCCGACAAGGCTAGCAGGAGCCCTCCCATCAGCAGGACGGCAAATTTGCGCATTGGCATCTCCCTCGCAAAAACATCAGGCAAGCTGAAACACGATGTGCAGCACCGCGACCGAATCCACCGGGGAACCGGAGCGGGTCGCAGGTTTGAAGCGAATCTGTTGCGCGGCTTTGACGGCCTGCTCGTCGAGGCCGTGGCCGAGGCCGCGGACCACGCGGCGCACCGAGACTCTGCCGTCGGCGCCGAAGGTGACCTCCAGCAGCACTTCGCCCTCGAGGTGCATCTGGCGCGCTTCGGAGGTGTAGGACGGCTTGGGCTTGTACTCAATCTCGACCGGCAAGGTGGCAGGCTGGCTGGAGGCCGCGGGCGAGTTGACCGCGACCTGCTTCACCGGGGCCGAGTCGCCGAAGCCGCTCTCCTGCACGCTTCCGCCGACGTGTCCGTTGCCGCCGCCGCCCTGGGCGATGCCGTCGCCGAATCCGGCGCTGGCCACCACCGCGCGGGCGCCGGCCGCGCCACCGGTGCCGTTGCCGTAGCCGGGGCCGGAGGGCAGATCGAAGGAGCCGACCTTGGCGATGGTCGCCTTGCCGGACTTGTTGTTGGGATCGGGGGGCAGACCGTTGGGATCGCCGAAGCCGCCGGTCTGAACTTTCCTGGCCGACATCACCGCGGTCGGCGTTGCCGAGCTACCTGTGCCGAAGGCGCCGGTGTGCACTTGCGGAACCGGCTTGGGCGCGGGGCGGTCGTTGGTGGCCTCCGCGGCAAACGTGCCGGTCTTCAACTCGGGCTTGGGCTTGGGCTGAGGAGGCGCGGGTGCGGGCTTGACCTCGGCGAACTCGGGCTTGGGCGCCTCAGGCGTGATCTCCGGCTTGGGCAGCGGAGGAGCTTCGACCTTGGGGGGTTCGAGCTTCGCGACCTGCGGCGGCGGTTCGACCTTCAATTTGGGAGCTTTGAGCAGACGCGGCGGAATGCGCTGCGGCGCGTGGTTCACCGGCGGCGGCGCCTGCAGGGCGATGAACTCGAACTTCTTGGGGATGATTGTCTCCGGCTTGATAACGCCGTAATGCACCAGGAACGCGACCAGAATGGCTTGCAGAACCACCGAGACGGCAAAACACCGCCAGCGCCGCGGTGAAGACGCGGGTAGACCGGCAAACGTCGGAACGCTCCCGACAGCGGGACTGGGAGGAGCGCCCCTGAAAGCAGTCCTTAAGGAACTCATTGCAGACCCCAGATTCGACCGGCGCCGGAGGTTTTGCACCTTACGAGAGCCGCAAGGGGCTGTCAACGGCGCGGACACTACCGGCACCAGTAGAGGCACACGTGCTTCCACTTTTGGGAACTCTGCCCGCAAACGCTAAGCTGCTGAAAAAACAGCAGCTTTGGTCCAGCTACGTACCCTGGGACGATGCCTGTGGGAGCCGCGGGTGCGAGTTGCGGCATGTAAATGCTCTATCTCGTACCGAAAAACCTGCCGCGTTATTCATCCGTTAACCTTAGAGTGCGGACCGGGAAAGGTCAGAGCGGAAGGAAATGAGAAGATAGAGGCGGCAGCCCTTCTGCCGTCCGCGGTGGAAGTCTGGTGACGAGAACTCATTCATGATCCAGTTGTCAGGGGCCGGCAAACGCTACGGCCACAAACTCCTCTTCGAAAACCTGGACTGGCTGGTCACGGCGCAGGCGCGGGTGGGACTGGTGGGCGCCAACGGCACCGGCAAGTCCACCGTTCTGAAGATGCTGGCCGGCCTGGAGACGCCGGACTACGGCGCCATCACCGTTGCGCGCGGAACCAGCGTGGGTTATCTGCCGCAGGACGGGCTGAGCCTGTCGGGGCGGACGGTGTTCGAGGAGTGCCTGTCGGTTTTTTCCGACTTGAAGGAGATCGAGCAGGAACTCTCCACGCTGACGCACAAGATGGCGGAACTGGATCCGGCGTCGGCGGAGTACGCCGAGGTCGGCGAGCGCTTTCACCGCATCGAGCACGAGTTCCGCTCGCGCGACGGCTACGCGCTGGAGGCGCAGGCAGGCGCGGTACTGTCGGGCCTGGGATTCCGTCCGGAGGACTGGCAGCGGCGCACGGAGGAGTTTTCCGGCGGCTGGCAGATGCGCATCGCGCTGGCCAAGCTGCTGCTGCAGAAACCCAACCTGCTGTTGCTGGACGAGCCCACGAATCACCTGGACCTGGAAACGCGCAACTGGCTGGAGGAGTACCTGGGAACGTATCCGAACGCGTTTGTGCTGATCTCGCACGACCGCTACTTTCTCGACGTGACGGTGAACAAGATCGCGGAGATCTGGAATAAGAAGGTCCACTTCTACAGCGGCAACTACGAAAAATTCCTGCGCGAGAAGACGCAGCGGCGGGAGCAGATCGAGGCGGCGTACCGCAACCAGAAGGAGCGCGTGGAGCAACTGGAGGCGTTCATCAACCGCTTCCGCTACCAGGCGACCAAGGCCAAGCAGGTGCAGAGCCGGATTAAAGAACTGGAGCGCATGGAGCGGGTGGAGATTCCGCCGGAGGAGAAGACCATCCACTTCAGTTTCCCGCAGCCCAAGGCGAGCGGGCGTACAGTGGCGGAATTTCTCGGCGTGGCCAAGAGCTATGGGGCGAAGCAAGTTTTCCGGTCGGTGGATTTCGTCATCGAGCGCGGCGACCGGGTGGCGCTGGTGGGGGTCAACGGGGCGGGAAAATCCACCTTGATCAAGCTGCTGGCGGGCAGCGAACCGCTGAGCGCGGGGGAATTCAAGCTGGGCCACAACGTCGAGGTGGATTACTTCGCGCAGGACCAGTACAAAGAGCTGGATCCGTCGGCACGGGTGCTGGACGACCTGGGCATCCTGGCGCCGCTGCGCACGCAGACCGAGCTGCGCAACCTGCTGGGATCGTTTTTATTTCACGAAGACGACGTATTCAAGACCATTGGCGTGCTGAGCGGCGGTGAGCGCAACCGCTACGCGCTGGCGCGCATGCTGCTGCATCCGGCGAATTTCCTGCTGCTGGACGAGCCGACCAACCATCTCGACCTGCGCGCCAAGGACGTGCTGCTGGAGGCGCTGCAGAAGTTCAGCGGCACGGTGGTGTTCGTGTCGCACGACCGCTACTTCATCGACAAGCTGGCGACGCGGATCTTCGAAGTCGGCGGCGGGGAAGTGCGGGTGTATCCGGGGAATTACGAGGACTACCGCTGGAGGAAGGAGCGGGAGGCGGCGGGCAGCGATGCTGTCGCATCGCCGGACGGGCGCGGGCGCCCGTCGCCACGTGATTCGGGCGAGACGCCATCGGGGCCGCCCTTGGCGGACGTTCCGGGAAATGGGAAAGAGGCGAAGAAGCGGATCAATCCCATCAAGCTGCGGCAGATGGAGCAGAGGCAGCAGGAGATTGAGGAAGAAGTCACGCGGTTGGAGACGGCGATCGCCGATTGCGAGAGCGCGCTGACGCGGTTCGTCAGCGTCGAAGAGACGGCGCGGCAGACGAAAGAGTTGGAGAAGAACAAGGCGGAGTTGCAGAAGTTAGTGGAGGAGTGGGAGGAAGTGTCGCAGGTGCTGGAGGAGAGTTCTTAGTTGTCGTTCTTAGTTCTTGGTTGTTTGTTCTTGGTTCTGAGACCGAAGAATAGAACGAACGAACAACCAAGAACAAAGAACGAACAACCAAGAACAAACAACCAAGAACTAAGAACGCCTCAGGCGTTGGTGCGCGCCAGTTGGCCGGACTGCATGTAGGACTCCATCCAGGGCAGGGCGGAGGCGGTGACCTCGGCGGGGCCGTCGAAGAGCAGCACCGGCACGCCGGGGGCGAGGTGATGGAAGTGGCGCTGCATGGTATGGGCCTCGAGATCGGAGCAGCAGCGCTGGCGCAGCAGCACTCCGTCCACCTGGTTGGAGGAGAACAGCGCCATCGCCCGCCGGGTGCTGTCGGCGGCGAGGACGCGATAGCCCGCCTGTTCCACCACACTGGTCAGCGCCGCCAGATCCTGGCGACGAACGTCAATGCACAAAATGGTTTTCATAGCGCGGCACCGTGGGCGCGGGGAGCGCGAAGTTCTTGCGGGGCCCACATCGGGCCCAGTGTGCCGAAAGGGACGCACGCGCGGCTGTGACCGCGGTCACCAGCGGGTGTGAAATGGCTCCCGAAACGGGAACAGGGCTGTCGGCTTACAACAACGCCTTCGTGTAACTCTCGTGCCCTTCGTGTGAACGAGCCGGGCCGGTTCACACGGAGGACACGTCTCGGCTTCGCGCGGCGACTCAGTAGCGCAAGCTCCAGTCGGTCAGGCGGCAGAGGAAGACGAACCACACGAAGGCGCAGCAGGCCAGCGCGATCAAGCTGTAGTAGAGCCGCGCCCACCACCACAGGCCCGGCCGCACCAGGGCCACCAGCATCACCACCAGCGGAATCGCAGTGGCGAAGATGGCGATCCACATCAGCAGTTGCAGCAGGTGGAGCCAGATGTCGAAGTGCGAGGCGAGCAGCGAAATGCTCTCGCCTGCTTTGCTCAGCCACAGCGCCCACAGGCCCAGCACCAGCAGGTCGAGGGCGCAGACCAGGCGCACCGCGATGCGGGCGAATCTGCCGAATTCAGCGTCGGGTAGCGGCCGCTGGTAGTGCCAGCGCACCAGCGCGCCCACCAGCCAGAAGACCAGCGTCAGCGCCATCACTAGCACAAGGAAGGCCGCCACCGTCTGCACGAAGCTGCCGCGCAGGTGGAAGGGCACGCGCTCGTAGACCACGATGTCGGCGCCGGCGCCCATGCGCAGGGTTCCGTCGGGCATGTAGGTGAAGGCGATCTTGTCCTGGCCGTTGACGTCGCGATAAACGAGGGGCGCGATCTCCTTCCACTGCCGCGGCTGGCCATTGGGCGCTTTCAGGGCGGAGGCGACGATGGTCTGGTCCTTGCCGGGCTTGAAGGTGAGTTCGCCGAGCAGCGCCGTCCCGCGCAGGATGCAGTAATCGCAGCGGCGGCTGGTCTGGTAGGAGCCGAGCACGGCGCGGTCGTCGGCAGCGGCGGTGCTGGGCGGCGGAATGTCGGGAGTCTGGTAGGGCAGGTAGCGATCGAGGAAGGCGCGCCACAGCGTGGTGCGCGGTGAAATCTCGCCGCGTCCGGCGCTGTTGTAGGAGACGAAGAAGCCGAGGTTGGCGTCCTGGACGAGGTGCAGGTCGCTGTGGAAGTACACGGTATCGCCGCCGTGGCCGATGATGCGGTGGCCGTTGCGCGTCTCCTCGTAGAAGCCGAGCGCCATGCCGTTGAGCGCGGGGTTGGACCAGGTCTGGGACTGGCGGGAGTGCATCTGCTCGACGGTCGCGGGCTGGAGGATTTGCGCCGCGCCGTACCGGCCCTGCTGCAGGTGGGCGATCATGAAATGGGTGATGTCGTCGGCCGAGGCGGAGAGACTGCCCGCGGGGGGCACGTTGATGAACTCGAAGCCCTTGGCGTCGTTGCTGCCGAGCTTGTAGCCCTGCGACATCAGCGGCGCGAGATTGGCGGGCAGCGGCTGGCGGAAGCTGGAGTGCACCATGTTCAGCGGCTGGAAGATGTGCTGCTCGATGTAGTCGTCGAAGGGCTGCCCGGAGACGCGCTGCACGATGTACCCGGCCAGCGAGGCGCCGTAATTGGAGTACGCCGGCGTGGTCCCGGGCGGAAAGATGCGGCGCGGGATGTGCGTGCTCATGTAATCGCGCAGGGTCAGCAGGTATTTCTGCTGGTCGGTGAAGAGGTCTTTGTCGGTCTCCTCGAAGCCGGGCGTGTGGGTCATCAGGTTGCGCAGCGTGATGGGCTTGCCGAAGGCGGGAGGAATTTTGAAGTCGAGATAGTCGTTGACGTCGCGATCGAGGTCGAGCTTGCCTTGCTCGACCAGTTGCATCACCGCGGTCCAGGTGAAGAGCTTGGAGATGGAGCCGGGACGGAAGAGCGTATCGGTCGGCGACACCGGCTTCTTCGCCTTCACGTCGGAGTAGCCGTAGCCTTTTTCGAAGATCACCTGACCGTCTTTTACCACCGCGACCACGGCGCCGGCGATGTTCTCGCGCTCCAGTTGCATGGGGACGGCGGCGTCGAGGAAGGCTTCGACGTCGGCGGCGGTGAGCGCGTGCGGGGTCGCAGGCGCTTGCGCCTTGGTCTCCGCGACTTTCGGCGGCGCGGTTTCTTTGGGCGCCTGGGCAAGGCAGGCGGACACGAGCGCAAACAGAAGGAAGAAGGGCGCCAGACGGTGGAGTTTCATGGCGCGCGCATTATACGGAGCGTGGGAGCAAAAGGCAGCAGGTTTACGGCAGGTCGTGATAATTTTGTTAGTTTATTTTCTTATAGTCCCATAAGAAATTCTTTGGGCGGGAGGAAGCGTTGGATTTTCAGCTGAACGAGGAGCAGCAGCAACTGCGGAAGAGCGTACGGGAATTCGCCGAGCGCGAGATCCTGCCCAACGTGATGAAGTGGGACGAGGAAGCGAAGTTCCCGCTGGAGACGGTGAAGGAACTGGGCAAGCTGGGGCTGCTGGGCATCATTTTTCCCAGCGAATACGGCGGCGCGGGCATGGGCTACATCGAGTACGTGATCGCCATCGAGGAACTGTCGCGGGTGGACGGCTCGGTGGGCATCATTGTGGCCGCGCACACCTCGTTGTGCTCCAACCACATCTTTATCGCCGGCAACGAAGAGCAGAAGCGCAAGTACATTCCCAAGCTGGCGACGGGGGAGTTCATCGGAGCCTGGGGGTTGACGGAGCCGGGGAGCGGCTCGGACGCAGGCAGCGCACGCATGACCGCAGTGCGCCGCGGAAGCGAGTGGGTGCTCAATGGCACCAAGACTTTCATCACCAACGGCCACTACGCGGACGTGGCGGTGGTGATCGCCGTCACCGACCGCGCGGTCGGCACGCATGGGCTGTCGGCATTCGTCGTCGAGAAGGGGACCAAGGGTTTTCGCGCGGGGAAGAAAGAGAACAAGCTGGGACTGCGGGCCAGCGACACCGCGGAGCTGATCTTCGAGGATTGCGTGATTCCCGCCGGCAACCTGGTGGGCAAGGAGGGCGACGGCTTCATCGACGCCATGCGGGTGCTGGACGGCGGGCGCATCTCGATCGCGGCGCTGGGACTGGGCATGGCGCAGGGCGCGTTCGAGTCGGCGCTGAAGTATTCCCGCCAGCGCAAGCAGTTTGGGAAGGCGATCAGCGAATTCCAGGCGATCCAGTGGAAGCTGGCGGACATGGCGACCGAGATTGACGCCGCACGGCTGCTGACCATGCGCGCCGCCGACATGAAGGACAAAGGCATGAAGACGACGCAGGAGTCGTCGATGGCCAAGCTCTACACCAGCGAGGTGGCGGTGCGGGTGGCCAACGAAGGCGTGCAGATCCACGGCGGCTACGGCTTCATCAAGGACTACCCGGCGGAGAAGTTCTACCGCGACGTGAAGCTGTGCACCATCGGCGAAGGCACCAGCGAGATCCAGAGACTGGTGATCGCAAGGCAATTGCTGAAGGAGTAGCCTGCGGAGCGGCAAGCAGGTAAATTGGGTGATTGGGTGAATTGGTGATTGGACTGGCCCAAGCAGTCAGACCAATCGCCAATTCACCCAATTACCCAATTTCTTTGAGCAGACTTGGCT
>DASUBK010000453.1:0-4610 GCA_035763305.1 Terriglobales bacterium
TGCTCCAGGCTGCCCGGCGGCTCGGGAGCGGAAGCGGCGGGATGGGAGCGGTGGGGCATGAAGCCGGTACGTCAGGATGCCAGTACGTCAGTACCTCACACTCGAAGTTCTCGCCACGTCCAAAAACAACTTCGGCGTAGACATACTGACTTACTGAGATACTGAGATTCCCGTCCGTAAGCGAGCGGCCATGCAAGGTGAACCAATCATCTCCCCGCCATCACCGCATTTCTCCGCGCCAGCAGCAGCGCGCCCTCGGCGGCGTCCACCACGCGGAAGCAGACGGCGGCGCGGGGATACTTGGCGCGAATGTTGTGATAAAAGACGCGGCGCAGCAGGGGCGAGTGCTCGAAGACGCCGCCGCCCATCGCCACCCGCATCTGCTGCCCGGAGGTCCACAGCCGGCGCAGCACCACTTCACCCAGCTTGGCTAACTCGCTGCCGGCGCTGTTCAACAGATTCGACGCCAGCCAGTCGCCGGCGTCGGAGGCTTTCAGCACCACGGGAAACAGTTGCGCGAAATCGGGTGCGGGCTGGCCGTTGGCTATGCGCACCAGGTCGGCGGTGTCGGAAGCGTTCCACCCCTCGAGCATGGCGCCCTTCAGGTCAGTCTCGCGGCCTTCGTCGTGCGCGCGCAGAACGGCGGCGACAGCGGCACGCCCGATCCAGTGCCCCGAGCCCTCGTCGGAAATGGCGAATCCCCAGCCGCCGGCGCGGGCGCTCTCCCCTTTTTCGTTACGACCGAACGCAATCGATCCTGTGCCCGCAATCACGATCGCGCCGGGCTGATCGGCAAAGGCCGACGCCATCGCCACCACCATGTCGCCAACCACTTCGATCTCGCCGGGAACTAGGGCGCGAATCGCCTCGCGCACGGTGTGGTTGACCTCGCGCACCGAGGCGCCGGCTACGCCCACGCACACGTGCTCCACCTCGTCCGGCCGGATTCCCGCCCGCTCGCAGGCGCGCTGGATCGCCTCCTGCAGGTTGCGGCGCGCGGTGTCGGCGCCGAGACGCACGATATTGCTGCCGCCCGCTTCGCCCGCGCCGAGGATGCACGCCTCGTCGCCCGCGAGACAGCGGGTCTTCGAGCCTCCGCCATCAATTCCGAGAAACAATGACATGGGTTGGTGCAGCTAAGGTACCGCAAACCGCCGGACGCGGCTACCGGGGAGAACTCCTAGGTCAGTGGTCAGTGGCTAGTGGTCAGCGGCACCGATCCACATGAAGCTCTCTGACCACTGACCACTGATCACTCACCACTGGTAAGATCACCGCAGTTTACCGACCACCAGATCGCCAGATCGCCAGATGCTTTCATGGGCTTAAACCGGCTGGACCTGATCATCATCGCCGCGTACCTGACGGGGATCACCCTGTTCGGGCTGCAGTTTCGCAAGCGGCAGCGCACCTTGCGCGACTACTTCCTGGCCGACCGCAGCGTGCCCTGGTGGGCCATCGCGCTCTCCATCGTCGCCGCCGAGACCAGCACCCTCACCATCATCAGCGTTCCTGGCCTTGCCTACGCCACCAACTTCGCCTTCTTGCAGCTGGTGTTCGGATACCTGGTAGGGCGCGTCATCATCTGCCTGCTGCTGATCCCCCATTATTTTCGCGGCGATCTCTACACCGCCTACCAACTGATGGAGCGGCGCTTCGGCCAGCGGCTGCGCTCGCTGACCGCCGGACTCTTTCTGATCACGCGCGCTGCGGCTGAGGGAGTGCGCGTCTTCGCGGTGGCCATCGTCGTGGGCATCGCGCTGGGCGGAGTATTCGCCGGCATGAGCGACTTCGCCCGCGACGTCTGGTCCATCGCCATCGTGACCGCCCTCACGCTGATCTACACCTTCGAGGGCGGCATGACCGCGGTGATCTGGACCGACGTGGTGCAGAGCGCCATCTACATCGGCGGCACCATCGTCGGCTTCTTCACCCTGCTGCACCTCGTCCCGGGCGGCTGGACCGCCATCCACGCCACCGCCAGCGCCGCGCACAAGTTCCAGACCTTCGACTTCTCCTTCCGTTTCTACACTACGTACACCTTCTGGGCGGGGCTGATCGGCGGCGCCTTCCTGACCACCGCCAGCCACGGCACCGACCAGTTGATCGTGCAGCGCCTGCTGGCGGCGCGCAACGAGCGGCAGTCCAAGATTGCGCTGCTGTCCAGCGGCGTGGCGGTACTCTTCCAGTTCGCCCTCTTCCTGCTGATGGGCGCCATGCTGTTCGTCTACTACAAGGTCGCGCCTCCGGCCACGCCGTTCGCCAAGACCGACTACATTTTTCCGACCTTCATCGTCGACAAGATGCCGCACGGGATCTCCGGCCTGCTGATCGCGGCCATCCTGGCGGCGGCGATGTCGAACCTGAGCGCGGCGCTGAACTCGCTGTCCTCCAGTTCGATTGTTGATTTTTACTTACGCCGCAACCCGCAGGCGGATGAGAAACGCCGCATGGTGCTGTCGCGCGCTTCGACCTTCTTCTGGGGGCTGGTGCTGTTCGCGCTGGCGATCGTTTCGCGACGCGGCGGGCACGTGGTCGAGGTCGGGCTGGCGATCGCGTCGGTCGCCTATGGCGCGCTCCTGGGCGTCTTTCTGCTGGGCGTCCTCACCAAAAGTGCGAACGAACGCGGCACGATGGTGGGCATGGTGGTAGGCTTCTGCACCAACATGTATCTCTGGCAAGGGACCAAGGTGCCGTTCACCTGGTATGTGATGATCGGATCGTGCGTGACCTTTGCGTTGGGAATGGCGGCGAGTGTGATATTCAAAGAGGCCGGTTCCCACGAAGTACACGAAGGTTCCACGAAGGATACGAAGGCGAATGCCTGATACGGCTGTGAAGAACGGCGTCAAGCAAACCACCGAGCCGCAACTGGCGCGCGACCTCACCGTCAGTCACGCCAGCGCCATCGTGGTCGGCACCATCATCGGCACGGGAATTTTCCTGGTGCCGCGCGAAATGATGCAGGCCGTCGGCTCGGCCAAACTGGTGTACCTGGCGTGGATCGTGGGCGGCGTGCTGTCGTTCCTCGGCGCGCTCACCTACGCCGAACTGGGCGCGATGAAGCCGGTCGCCGGGGGCGAGTACGTCTACATGCGCGACGGCTACGGGCCTGTCATGGGCTTCCTGTATGCGTGGACGACGCTGCTCATCGCCAAGCCGGGCTCCATCGCCACCATCGCCACCGGCATGGTGCGCATCCTGGGAACCTTTCCCTCGCTGGCCTGGCTGCCCAAGCCCGCGCTCACGGTTCCGTGGGACATCTCCTGGGCGCAGCTGCTGGCCATCGTGCTGGTACTCTTCATCACCTTCATCAACTACATTGGCGTCAAGAAGGCGGGCGAGTTCCAGCTCTTCTTCACCATCCTGAAGGTCGCGATCGTGCTGGGCGTGATCCTGGTGGCGTTCGCCTTTGCCCACGGCGGCATGGCGAACTTCACCACCACCTTTCACGAAGCCAAGGGCGGCATGGTCGGCTTCATGATCGCGCTGGTCGCCGCGCTCTGGGCCTACGACGGCTGGAACAACCTCAACATGGTGGCCGGCGAGATTCGCCGCCCGGAACGCAGCATTCCCATCGCGCTGGTAGCGGGCGTCGGCCTGGTGGCCGCGCTGTACATGCTGCTGAATGCCGCCGTGCAGTTCGTGATGCCCGCCGACGCGGTGGCAGCCAGCGGCGGCCCGGCGGCGGACGCGGTGCGCATCGCGCTGGGTGCGGCGGCAGCGAGCGTCTTCACCGCCGCCATGGCCTTCCAGATGCTTGCCACGCTGAACGGCGCCACCCTCACCGGAGCGCGCGTGCCCTTTGCCGCCGCCCGCGACGGCTATTTCGTCCATGCTCTGGCGCGAGTACACCCGCGCTATAAGACGCCTTCAGCCTCTTTGATTTTCCAGTCCGTCCTGTCCATCGTTCTGATCCTGATGGTCGGCAAATTCCAGCAGCTGTTCTCCATCACCCTGTTCGCCGAGTGGCTCTTCTACATGCTGACCACCAGCACGGTGTTCATCTTCCGGCGACGCGAGCCGGACACGCCGCGGCCTTACAAGACTTGGGGCTATCCGGTCGTGCCGGTGGTGTTCATCCTCGCCTCCGCCACCCTGCTCTGCTACACCTTCGTCGACAACCTGAAGTTCCCCGCCTTCCCCAGCCATAGTTCCTGGCTGCAGCCGCCGTTGAATTCGCTGTCGACCCTGGGAGCGCTGGTGATTTTGGCGGGAGTGCCGGTGTTCTACCTCTTCAAAAGGCGCAGCGCTTCCTGAGCTTCGTGGGACCTTTGTTTCCTTCGTGTGAACCGGCCCAGTCGTTCCCCCCTTGGCCTTCGCGAAGGGTGCGTTACCGCAGCCAGACCGTCTCGGCGTCGCGCGCGCTGACCCGCCGCGGGCGGGCGGTCCAGACTTCCACCCGATTGCGGCCGGCGTCCTTGGCGCGGTAGAGCGCCTGGTCGGCGGAGTGCAGGACGTGCTCGATGCTGGGCAGCGCCTCCGTCGGTTCAGCCACGCCGATGCTCACCGTCACCGTGGCGTCGGTGCGCAGCGTCTTGCCCGACGGCTTGCTGTAGCGACGCTCCGGGCGCTCGCGCTGGCTGCGATCGGGACCGCGCACCGTGTAC